>JABMPI010000775.1 GCA_013203755.1 Bacteroidota bacterium | reverse complement strand
GGTAAAAGTAACTTCTGTCGCTAAAGAGATGATGAAAGAATATGACCTGTCGATTGACGATGTTATTAATGGTTTAAAAAGGCTTGGGAAGAAGGAGATTGAAGCTGTTGTAAATGCACCGCAATCTGTTACTCCTTCAGTAATTCAGCAAAAAGAGGCAAGTCGCGATGTTGAGCGTAAACGAATGTCGAGTTTGCGAAGAAAGTTAAGTGCACGTTTGGTTTCGGTGAAAAACGAAACTGCAATGCTGACAACTTTCAACGAAATTGACATGAGTTTTGTAATGGAATTGCGCAAAAAGAACCAGCAAAAATTTATTGATATACATGGATTCAAACTGGGGTTTATGTCGTTTTTTACAAAAGCGGTGGCAATTGCAGCCGAAGCGTATCCAAATGTAAATGCTCAAATGGATGACGACGAAATTATTTTGCCACAATTTGTTGATGTTGGAATTGCGGTTTCAACCCCAAAAGGTTTGATGGTTCCTATTGTACGAAATGCGGAAAGTAAATCCATTCCTCAAATTGAATTGGAAATAAAACAACTGGCAGAAAAAGCGCGTACTAAAAAGATTTCGGTGGAAGAGTTGACCGGAGGAACGTTTACGATTACTAACGGTGGAGTTTTTGGATCGTTACTTTCAACTCCAATTATTAACCCGCCACAATCAGCAATTTTAGGAATGCACAACATTGTGGAACGTCCTGTTGCAGTAAATGGTCAGGTTGTAATTCGCCCAATGATGTACACTGCGCTTTCCTACGACCACCGAATAATCGACGGAAAAGATTCGGTTGGATTTTTGGTAAAAGTAAAAGAGATGATTGAAAACCCGGAACGCATGTTCACTGGCGGACAAGATGCAGGGAAACTGTTGTTGGGAATATGAAAATTTGCTCGTCATTCTGAACTCGTTTCAGAATCCCATAATATTAAAAGGGAACTGTTCTTTTTCAAAGAGAATGATTCCCTTTTATAATGTCATTTCGACGACGCAGTAGGAGAAATCTGTTTCAAATTGGCAGATTTCTCTCTTCGTTCGAAATGACAACTACTTCAAAACCTTCCAATTCAATCCATAACCAACAATAAAAATACCGGTAACAATAGTATTCGTCACCGAAAAAGCATTCCAATTAATCCAAACCACCGGAAGAAAAAGAATAACTGTTTGCGAAAAAACATAGAGGTAAAATCCATCCCAATGAAATTTCCAAATGCGAATTGCTGCGGTTAACGACAAGGCATACATAGCCATCAAAATCGTAAAATAAAATGGAGAAATGGCTTCCACTGAGTGCCACGACGAATATTTGATTATCAGTTCTGAAGTTTTCTCAAAAAAGAGAGATGCCAGAAAATAACTGATGAAGCCAATTGTACTTCCAATAAAAGTTAAAATACACAAGGCGCTTAGAAATGGGGAACGGATGCTATTGTTATCTGTTTTTTTATTCATGTTTTCTTGTTTTCAGTCGCAGTCTCAGTCTCAGTTTTTTTCGATTAGTAATTTGAAAATTGTTTTTACTAAAAACTGTGACAGCGACTGGATATTTTTTTCTCTTAATACTATTTACTTAATACTTCCCAAAATTAATTGTTCAAAAATAATTAGATTTTCAGCACTTCATAAACAATTGACTGAATTAAAATATATTACTTTTGAGCTTAAACTTTAAGGATTTATTGAAATGAAGAGAGATACTTTGGTTTTTGATATCATTAAGAAAGAACATGAACGTCAGTTGGGCGGAATTGAATTGATTGCTTCTGAAAATTTTGTGAGCGACCAGGTTATGGAAGCCATGGGTTCGGTAATGACCAATAAATATGCTGAAGGCTATCCAGGTAAAAGATATTACGGTGGTTGCCAGTTTGTTGACATGACAGAGCAGTTGGCAATCGACCGCATTACAGAGTTGTATGGAGCTGAGTGGGCGAACGTTCAACCACATTCCGGTGCACAGGCAAACGCTGCAGTATTAAGTGTAATTTTAAAACCGGGAGATACATTTTTAGGTCTTGACCTTTCGCACGGTGGGCATCTTTCGCATGGTTCTTTTGTAAATTCTTCAGGTATCTTATACAAGCCGGTTGCATACAAAGTAAAAGAAGACACGGGTTTGGTGGATTACGATGAGATGGAAGCATTGGCAATTGAGCACAAACCAAAATTGATTATTGGTGGTGCTTCGGCGTACAGTCGCGAGTGGGACTACAAACGTATGCGCGCAATTGCCGATAAAGTGGGGGCACTGTTTATGGTAGACATGGCTCATCCGGCTGGTTTAATTGCAGCAGGTTTATTAGATAATCCGGTTGAACATGCACACGTTGTAACTTCAACTACACATAAAACATTACGTGGTCCACGTGGTGGAATTATATTAATAGGTAAAGATTTTGAAAATCCATGGGGAATTACAACTAAAAAAGGTGTGGTTCGTAAAATGTCGTCCTTGTTAGATTCGGCTGTTTTTCCGGGACAACAAGGTGGTCCGCTTGAACATGTAATTGCTGCAAAAGCGGTTGCATTTGGTGAAGCACTCGCTCCTGAATATAAAGAATACCAAATGCAGGTAATAAAGAATGCACAAGTTATGGCGCAGGCTTTTGTTGATTTGGGTTATAAAGTAATTTCTGGTGGAACTGATAACCATTCGATGTTGATTGACCTTCGTACAAAATACCCTGAGATAACCGGTAAATTGGTTGAAAATACGATTGTAAATGCCGAGATTACTGTGAACAAAAACATGGTGCCTTTCGATAGCCGTTCTCCGTTTCAAACTTCAGGATTAAGAGTAGGAACACCGGCAATCACTACTCGGGGTGTAAAAGAAGATTTAATGCCAACGATTGTTCAGTTAATTGACGACTCTATTGCGAATATCGGAAATGAAAAAATGATTAAGTCAATTGGTGAAACAGTTTATTCTATGATGAAAGATTACCCTCTTTTTGCATATTAAGAAAGAATTGATTTTAAAAATATACGCTGCTTATCTTCGGATGAGCAGCGTTTTTTCTTTACTTTAAATATTGAACTTTAAACCAGGAACTCGCCCATGGAATGGTATTATATTCTTGCACTAATAGGAACCGGACTTGCAGCCGGATTTATAAATACAACTGCAGGTGGTGGTTCTATGTTGACTTTGCCTTTGCTAATGTTTCTTGGACTACCGGCAAACGTTGCCAACGGAACTAACAGGATTGCCATTTTATTGCAGAATGTAATTGGCGTAAATACTTTTCGTCAGAAAAAAATATTGGATATAACTACCGATTATAAGTTGGCGATTCCAGCCATTTTAGGTTCTATAATAGGTGCTTTTTTTGCTGTTGAAGTTGATGAAGCTTTGCTAAAGAAAATTATTGCCGGGTTAATGGTTGGCATGTTTTTATTGGTGATTCTAAAACCCGATGCCTGGGTAAAAGAACAGGTTGGAGCAATTGATGCCAAACCTACGGTACTTCAATATGTTATCTTCTTTTTTATTGGTTTATATGGTGGATTCATCCAAATGGGAGTGGGCTTTTTACTACTTGCCGGATTGGTTTTGGGGTGTGGTCATAATCTGGTAAAAGCCAATGCATTAAAAGTTTATATTGTTTTAATTTATACTGTTTTTACCTTGGGGATTTTTATTTACCACAAGCAGGTTGACATTACCGCAGGATTAATCCTTGCTGCAGGAAATATGATGGGTGCCTGGTTGGGGGTACATTTTCAGGTGAAGGGTGGAGCAAAATATGTTCGTTATGTTTTAATACTGGCTTTGGTAATTGTAATTTTGAATTTGTTTGGTGTGTTTAATTAGCCTCAAGTTGTTAGTCATCAGTTATTAGATATTGGCTCAAAGCTTGAAGCTCAAAGCTAAAATTTTGAATAGAACCACAAAAATACCAGTTACAATAATTACCGGCTTCCTGGGAGCAGGAAAAACCACGTTCATTAATAACCTGCTTAAAAAATACCCAAACACCCAATTTGCATTAGTTGAAAACGAATTTGGCGATGTAGCAATTGATACCAAACTAATTAAAGGAGTTGATGCTAGTCGGATGTTCGAGTTAAAACAAGGCTGCATTTGTTGCACCATTTCAGACGAATATGAATTGGTTTTGCAAGAGCTGGCAGAACGTTTCCCAAACGTTGAACATATGTTAATCGAAACCACCGGAGTTGCTGATCCTGCACCTGTAATCGGACCCTTTTTTGCTGATGAAGATTTGAAAAATATTTACAAATACATCGGAACAATATGTTTGGTTGACGCGTTGAATTTTGAGGATTCACCAGAAAAGGATATAACCATAAAACAAGTTGTAGTCGCCGATTTAATTTTGATAAGCAAAGCGGAAAAACTTTCTGGAAATCAAAAGGAGGAAGTCAGTAAAACCCTACAAAAGTTAAATCCATTTGCTGAAATTAAATTTTCGGAAAAATCTGTTTCAAAAAATATTGAACTGAATTCATTTCTACATCAAAATAAAACTGAATTTGATTTTGTGAGTATTTCACAGCCACATTCAAAATTAGAAACCCAAACGCAATTTTATAATCAGCCAATTAACAAAGATGAATTTATACGTTGGCTTTCCTATACTTTAGATATTCATAAAAATAAAATTTATCGTATAAAAGGAATTCTCTGTTTCGAAAACGAACCTTACGAATTTATTCTGCAAGGAGTAGGAGGGAGTTTTGAAATTACAGAAGGAGAAAGTTTAAAATCATCTCCCAAATCCAAACTTGTAATTATAGGTAGCGAACTTCCTAAAATTCATTTTTAATTAAAAGAATTCCACGAGGCTTTGCCTCGGGGTTCCATATACTCTCCCCTGAATTTCAGGGGAGATGTCAACCGGCAATTGCAGGTTGACAGAGGGGTGAAATAATGAAAATTCGATTTTCAGCTTTTTGGGCTGAAATAAAGTTG
>JABMPI010000774.1 GCA_013203755.1 Bacteroidota bacterium | reverse complement strand
GGAAAGTACTTAGACGATAACCATCCACATTTTTTGAAATCTCATTCATTATTATAAAATCGAAAAAAGATTCAGTATTTATTAAAGATGAATAGCCGGTTTCGGGGTGAAATTCTTCGTTGTAAACAGTCCTCTCAAATTCATAAATATAATCTTTTATGTACTCCTTTTGTTGTACTTGAATATCTCCGGCACTTGGATATTCATACTGATAGTAAGTTTTCGATCCCGCTGAATTATTAAAATCGGAATGCCATCCATCTCCGCTTCCACCCGTAGTTTTATCTATTTTAACAATATACCCGCCGGTTAATTGTTCACCTTCAATATCATCTGTTTTTAACTTTGCAATATCAACGCGCATTGAGTCTCGCTTAATATTCTCCATTAAAACATAAACTCCTTCATATTTTTTATTAAGAAAAAGTTCGACAAATTTACACCTCGGCACATAAACATCACTAATTTGTGATGCTAAAGTAAAAGTTAATACATTTCGGATTAGAGACTTATCCGTGTACGGCGCATATAAAATCCAGTCCTCCTCTTCTGGCATACCTAAAAGTGGGAAGTCCGTGTCTTGATCTAATTCATCTTTTAATTCGAAAGCAAAGGATTTTTTCTCAAACATTTGAGAAGATGATCCTCGAATTTCAATTTTAATATTTCCGTTGAAATGATTTGATGGATCGGAAGAACTCGTTTCACCATCTTCGTTCCAGGCAATTCCCATCTGAGCAGTAATTCTCGGATCATCTACAATATTTCCACCATTAGTATTAATGAATACAATTGGTAAATTAGAATTAAAGTACAGATCTTGCGCATGAAGCGCAAAAACAAAATGTATTAGAAAAACAGAGGTAAATAATTTCTCAAAATTCATAGTAAAGATTAGTCAAAAAAAAGCCCGAAAAATTTCCGGGCTTAAATATAAGTCTTTTTGTACTTTTTACAGCTCCCTAATCCAAATATTTTTATAGCTAACCGGATTTCCATGATCTTGTAAAACAATACTTCCAGGGCCATGTTTTTCTACTTCATATTCCGGAACACCAACATAAACTGTTGGTCCACGTAATTTCACATTATTTTGTACTAAAACACCGTTGTGCAAAACTGTAATTATTGGAGGCGTAAAATATGTTCCATTGTCGTTAAAACGAGGTGCGGTATAAATAATATCGTATGTTTGCCACTCTCCCGGTCCTTTACATGCATTTACCAACGGAGGATGTTGTTTGTATAAACTACCCGCTTGTCCGTTCCTATATGTACGATTGTTGTAGTTATCCAGAACCTGCACTTCGTATCTTTCCTGCATAAATATTCCGCTGTTACCTCTTCCTTGACTTTCCCCAATAACTTCAGCCGGAGCACGCCATTCAATGTGCAACTGATAATCTTCAAAAACACGTTTTGTTTTTATCGTTCCAGCTCTTTTTACTACAGTTACACATCCATCTTCTACCAACCAACCTGGTTTTCCGCCCTCTTCATTGGTCCACTCGTTTTCCAAGTCAATTCCATCAAACAAAACGATGGCATCCGAAGGAGCATCAATTGGCGTTTTGCCCGGTGTTACTTTTGAAATCTCAGGATCCCATTTTTCGGTCATTCCGGGTGTCATTTTATCCGATTTGTTATCCTCTTGGGCAACAGCCATCCCCGCAACAAAAAGCAGTGCAATAGTTAAAATTTTAATCTTCATTTTTGGTTATTTTTGGTTTATATTATAATCCTAATTCTTCCATTATTGAATCGATTTTTAGATCTGCCTTTTCCTCAGCTTCATCAAAACCTTCGCGAGATTTTAATTCGCCAGCCACTTCAAAATAGAACTTTATCTTTGGTTCTGTTCCCGATGGACGAACAGAAATTTTTGTTCCGTCTTGAGTAAAGAACTGTAATACGTTGGCAGTTATTTTTTGATCAATTTTCACATTCTCACTGGTAATCAGATTTTTGGCAACCAATATAGAATAATCTTTTACCCACTCCATTGGCGAGCCACCCAACTCTTTTGGTGGATCATTTCTGAATTTGGTCATAATTTTCTGAATTTCTTCCGCTCCCGTTTTTCCTTTACGAACCACATATTTCATTTTCTCTTTTGAAAATCCGTATTCGAGGTAAATATCCTGCAACAATTCGTACAATGTTTTCCCCTGATCGATTGCCCAAGCCGTAATTTCGGCCATTAAAGCACAAGATGAAACAGCATCTTTGTCGCGCACAAAATCGGCTGGCATAAAACCAAAACTCTCCTCGCCGCCACCAATGTATTTTTTCTTACCTTCCAGATCGCGAATAATTTCGGCGATGTATTTAAATCCCGTAAATACATCGAAATACTCTATTCCATTTTTACGAGCTATTTCGGCAATCATTTCTGTAGAAACAATGGTTTTTACAATAAACTCATTCCCTTTTAAAGTGCCAGCCTCTTTCATTTTTGTAACAATGTAATAAATGAAAAGAAGCGCAGTTTGGTTTCCGTTTATAATTACATAGTTTCCTTTGTCGTTTTTAACGGCTACTCCAATTCTATCAGCATCAGGATCTGAAGCCATCACAACATCGGCATCAATTTCGGCAGCTTTTTTATTGGCCATTTCCATTGCAGCTACTTCCTCCGGATTTGGAGAAATAACTGTTGGAAAGTCGCCACTTACAACATCCTGTTCTGGAATATTTATGATGTTTGTAAAACCAAATGCACGTAGTGCCGCTGGAATTAATTTTACACCAGTTCCGTGAATTGGTGTGTATATAATTTTAATGTCTTTGTGTTTTTCAACCAAATCAGGCGAAATGGAAACTTTTTTTACTTCAGCTAAAAATTTGTTATCCATCTCCTCGCCAAGAATTTCAATTAAATCGTCAGAGCCATCGAATTTGATGTCTTCAGGTTTAATTTTGGCCACTTCGTTTACAATGTTTACATCGTGCGGGCCAACTATTTGCGAACCATCGTCCCAGTACGCTTTGTAACCGTTGTACTCTTTCGGATTATGAGAAGCAGTTAAAATAATTCCACTTTGGCAGCCTAATTCACGAATGGCATACGAAAGTTCGGGTGTTGGTCGCAGGTCTTCAAATAAGTACGCTTTTATTCCGTTTGCAGCAAAAATTTTCGCACTACTTTCAGAGAATAAACGACTGTTATGTCGGCAATCGTAACCAATAGCAACACTAATTTGCGGCACATCTGCGAAATTCTTTTTCAGGTAATTACTTAAACCCTGAGTTGCAGCACCCACCGTATAAATATTCATTCGGTTGGTTCCAACTCCCATAATTCCGCGCAATCCGCCGGTTCCAAATTCCAGACTTCGGTAAAAAGAGTCCATCAATTCGGTTGTATCTTCATTGTCTAAAAGTGCCTGAACTTCAATTCTTGTTTGTTCGTCGTATGTTTCCGAAAGCCACTCTTGTGCCTTGGCTCTCACTTCCATTAACTCTTGATTTGCCATTTCTATTCTTTTTCTATTTTTTCTAAACAAATTTTTAAACTATCCTTCCAATAAGGAATTTCAATACCAAATGTATCTCGAATTTTTGATTTATTCAACACACTAAAATGTGGTCGTTTTGCGAGTGTTGGAAACTGGTCGGAAAGAACGGGATTAACCTCACATTCAATATTTGTGGTATCGAAAATAGCCAAGGCAAAATCGTACCAACTTGCTACCCCTTCATTGGAATAATGATAAATTCCGGGAATATATTTCTGTGGTTGATTTTCAGACAACTGAATAATGGACATGATTGCATTTGCCAAATCTTCCGCATAAGTTGGTGTTCCTACCTGATCGAAAACCACGTTTAAAGTATCGCGTTCGCCTCCCAACTTCAACATAGTTTTAACAAAATTATTTCCAAACTCTGAGTACAACCACGAAGTTCGAATTACAACTGAATCAGGGTTTTCATTCAAACAATTCAATTCACCTTGTAATTTTGTTTCTCCATAAACTCCTTGTGGATTTACTGTATCTGTTTCAGAATATGGCCGATTCGAATTGCCGTCAAAAACATAATCGGTTGAAACGTGAATGAGTTTTGCGCCAACTTTTTTCGAGAATTTACCCAATATTTTTGGAGCCAGAGCATTTACTTTTTCAGCAATTTCCGTTTGAATTTCGGCTTTATCAACCGCAGTGTAAGCCGCACAATTAATAACAAAACCGAGTTGGTATTTATTGAAATAAGATTCAACTTCAATTTCGTTGGTAATATCTAATGTATCTGCATCGGTAAACAGGAAATCGTAATTAGGAAACTGCATTTCAATCTCCTTTAATTCACTCCCCAACTGACCGTAAGCTCCGGTAACTAATATCTTCATTCTTAAAAATCAAAATTCATTTCTGCCTCATCGAATAATGGAGCCAGCTTATCTTTTTCCGAAACAATCTGTTCTTCATCCTCCAACATCCAGTCGATTGCTAGTTTTTTGTCAAAAGGATTTATGGATCGTTCCGCTTTCTGATTATAAACATTGTCGCATTTGTAAGTAAAAATAGCTGTTTCGCTTAATACCGAAAAGCCATGAGCAAAACCTCGCGGAACAAAAAGTTGCTTCTTATTTTCCTCGGTTAATTCCACTCCAAACCACTTTCCAAAAGTTGGTGATCCTTTGCGCAAATCCACAGCTACATCATAAACGCTACCCAAAACAACCCGAACCAATTTTGCCTGCGAATCGGCACCCAACTGGTAATGTAATCCGCGAACTACACCCCGCACAGACTTTGATTCATTGTCCTGAACAAACGCCATTTTCATTCCTGCTTCACTGTATTTTTCCTGATGAAATGATTCGAAAAAATATCCTCTATCATCGTTAAAAACCCGGGGTTCAAGAATCAATAATCCAGGAATTGGTGTTTCAGTAGTATTCATTTAAAACGAAAAAATTTGTTTGTCGGCAAGATTAATTAAATACTCGCCGTATTGATTTTTACTAAGTGGTTCTGCCAATTCCAATAATTGCTCTTTGGTAATAAAACCCATTTTAAAAGCAATCTCTTCGATGCATGAAACTTTTAATCCCTGACGCTGTTCGATGGTTGCAATAAAATTAGAGGCTTGTAATAAACTTTCGTGCGTACCCGTATCTAACCAGGCAAAACCTCTACCAAGTAGTTTTACATTTAAGCGATCTTCCTCCAAATACAAACGATTTAAATCCGTTATTTCCAGCTCTCCACGTTTCGAAGGTTTTAAATTTTTTGCCTTTTTAACTACATCGTTAGAATAGAAATACAAACCGGTAACCGCATAATTCGATTTGGGTTCTTCAGGTTTTTCCTCAATGGAAATAACTTTGCCAGCTTCGTTAAATTCAACCACGCCATAACGTTCGGGGTCGCTTACGTAATACCCAAAAACAATTGAACCATCTTCAATAT
>JABMPI010000773.1 GCA_013203755.1 Bacteroidota bacterium | reverse complement strand
GTAAAATGGTGGATTGCAAATAGTTGCTGAAAATGTATCAGATTCATTTAAAATACCTTTAAATATGTTGGTTGCATCTGTTTGCTGTTTTAGTTGAATGAATTCAGTAAGATTATTTTTTTTGATAATTTTTTCAGCCCTATCTATAGATTTTTTATCAATATCAGTTC
The DNA here is from genome assembly GCA_013203755.1 of Bacteroidota bacterium. GTDB lineage: Bacteria > Bacteroidota > Bacteroidia > Bacteroidales > Prolixibacteraceae > Draconibacterium. The sequence continues at coordinate 1,872 of JABMPI010000773.1, read as the reverse complement.
CAACAAATTGCCAGTTATATTCAGCATTTCCTAAGAGTGGATAAATACAATTAGCGCCAATACCTATATCAATAATGTTTGCGTTTATTGCAATATCCGAATCTTTTAGTAAATCGTTTAAATGATGAATATAATCTACTCTTCCAGGAATTGGCGGACATAAATTATCATCAGGGAAATCCCAAAAAGTAATGTTATAGTATTTAAACAATAAGGCTGTATTTATTGCTTTTACCGCCTTCGGATTGGAAAAATCTATTGTTTCAGTACCATAATTATTTACAAATACAAACTCTTCTAATGAAGGAAATGCAACTATTAAATCTGAAAATTTATAATCAGCATTGTGTTTGTTAGTTGGATGTAAATTTTTATTTGATTTTTTGTGTGTAGCCATACTCGTTTTAATACCACAAAAGTACTACTTTTTTAAGTGGTTACTAGCTGTGTGTAATTTGAATTTGGATATGTTACCAATTTTTGGTACTTTTGATAAAAAAAAGACACATGGGGAAAAACACATCCATATCATTAGGAAATTACTTTGATAGTTTTGTTCAAAATAGAATTACTCAAGGAAGATTTAAAAATGTTAGCGAAGTTATTCGAGCAGGGTTACGCCTTTTGGAAGAAGAAGAAAGTAAAGTAATTGTTTTAAGAAATGCTATTCAGGAAGGAATTGACAGTGGAATTGCTTATGATTTCGAACCTAAAAAACATCTTGAATCATTAAAAATTAAAAAGGGTTTGAATGGCTAAATACAGATTGACCAACAAAGCTGTTGAGGATTTAGCTAAAATTTGGGAGTATACTTTCGAACAATGGTCAGAGCAACAAGCTGACAATTATTATAAGCTATTAATTTCAAATTGCCAAGAAATTGCAAAAAACCCAACTATCGGAAAAAACTATGAAGGAATTATTTCAAATTTACTTGGATTAAAAACAAATAAACATATTATTTTTTACAGAATAAATTTAAAAAACGAAATTGAAATAACGAGAATATTACATGGAAGGATGGATTTAAAAAACCAAATATTAGAATAAAAACCACAAAAACACCTTATAAAATTTAATAGTATGAATAATTTTCAATTTAAAAATCCGACAAAGATTTTATTTGGTAAAAACCAAATCGAAAACCTTGTGAATGAAATTCCTGAAAAAGCTAAAATACTGCTTCTTTATGGAGGTGGAAGCATCAAAAAAAATGGAATATATGAACAAGTAACAAAAGCACTTTCCAGTTTTGAAGTGGTAGAATTTGGAGGGATTCCTGCAAATCCAGAATATTCAGTTTTAATGGATGCTTTAAAAGTACTGAAAGACGAGAAAATAACATTTCTGTTAGCCGTTGGTGGAGGTTCCGTAATTGATGGAACCAAATTTTTAGCTGCAGCAGCATTCTATAAAGGAGGAAATCCTTGGGATATTTTAAAAAATAATGAACGTACATTAGAAGGAATGCCTTTTGGAACTGTACTTACGTTACCCGCAACTGGTTCAGAGATGAATTCAGGTGCTGTAATTACGCGTAGAGAAACCAAAGAAAAATTAATAATGGGAGGTCCCGGATTATTTCCTGTATTTTCAATATTAGATCCTGAAGTTGTAAAATCAATTCCTCAACGTCAAATTGCAAACGGTTTAGCTGATGCATTTACCCATGTGTTGGAGCAATATATGACGTATTCTGTAGATGCAAAATTACAAGATCGTTTTGCTGAAAGCATTTTACAAACCATTGTTGAAGTTGCTCCAGCTATTTTAAAAAATCCATCAGATTACAATGCAGCTGCTAATTTTATGTGGAGTTGTACCATGGCTTTAAACGGTTTAATTCAGCAAGGAGTTCCTTCAGATTGGGC
>JABMPI010000772.1 GCA_013203755.1 Bacteroidota bacterium | reverse complement strand
TGCTCGCCAGAACATTTTGATGAAATGTGGTTACCCTATAACCTAAAAGTAAACGACTGGATTCATGAAAATACACAATGGAAAACATTTAAACATTCGTGTGGGGCAGTAGAACCATTTATGGATAATTTTATTCGTGCCGGTTTTGATATTATAAACCCAGTTCAGATAAATGCTGCCGGAATAGATCCTGAAAAATTGAAACAAAGATATGGCCGCGATTTAACTTTCTGGGGTGGTGGTGTTGATACACAACATGTTTTACCTTTTGGAAAACCAGAAGAAGTGCGCGAACAAGTTTTACGAACCTGCGATATTTTCTCAAAAAATGGTGGATTTGTATTTAATCCGGTGCATAATATCCAGGCCAATGTTCCGGTAGAAAATGTAGTTGCTATGTTAGAAGCCATCAAAGAATTTAACGGAAAATAAAACCAGCCGCAGTTGGCAGTCTTAGTTTTCAGAGAGAAATTAAAAATTATCAGACGGTTAATTAGTAATGATTATACGTTCCAATATTTGATAATAAATTAGTTATTTCAGCTTTTCAGCTCTGAAAGAGCATAAGAGAACAGCTCAGGGCATCGCTCTGTGTATAATTAAATACTGAATAGCTATTTGGTTAGAGTGAATAAACGATTTATTGGGGAAGTCTTTTTTACAGTGGTAATAGGCAAAAAACTGAACACTGCGACTGAAAACTAAATAATACATAAATCAAAATAATGAAAAAAATATTATTCACTCTTTTTGTGATTGTAATGACACAAACCGCCTTCTCTCAGAAATACGAGAACAACTGGGAATCGATTAATAGTCGTCCAACACCTGCATGGTTTGAAGATATAAAATTTGGAATTTTTATCCACTGGGGAGTTTATGCTGTTCCGGCCTGGGCACCTACCAATGAAGATATTGGTGTTTATGCCAAATACTCGGAATGGTATTGGTGGAGAATTAATGAGGACAGTAAAGCAGGAAAAATGTTCCGCGATTACCACAATAAAACCTATGGAGAGGATTTTAAATACCAGGATTTTGCCGGAGATTTTAAAGCCGAACATTGGGATCCGGTTCAATGGGCGGATGTATTTAAACGTTCAGGAGCAAAATATGTGATGCTAACTTCAAAGCACCATGAAGGATTTACACTTTGGCCCAGCGAGCAAAGTTGGAACTGGAACAGTGTTGATGTTGGCCCGCACCGCGATATTTGTGGCGAATTAAGCAGTGCTGTAAAGAATACAGGTTTACACATGGGTTTCTATTATTCAGTTTACGAATGGTATAATCCTACCTATTTAAATAACCTTGAAAAATACGTGGATGAAAGGATGATTCCGCAAATGAAAGATTTAGTAACTCGTTACAAACCAGACTTTTTATGGACCGATGGCGAATGGGATCACCCAAGCGAAAAATGGAAAAGTACAGAATTTTTAGCCTGGCTTTTTAATGAGTCGCCTGCAAAAGAAAATATTTGTATAAACGACAGATGGGGTAAAGAAACCCGTGGAAAACTGGGCGGATATTTCACAACCGAATACGGACATGTTTATGGAGATGTGGAAGATATTAATACAGTTCAACATCCCTGGGAAGAATGCCGGGGAATTGGAACTTCCTTTGGGTACAATCAGGTTGAAGATTTGAATAATTACTTGTCATCAAAAGCTTGTATTGATTTGCTGATTGAAAAAGTTGCAGGCGGCGGAAATCTTTTATTGGATATTGGACCAACAGCCGATGGCAGAATTCCCGTAATTCAGCAACAAAGGTTATTAGATATTGGCGACTGGTTAAATGTAAATGGCGAAGCTATTTACGGCACCCGAAAATGGGAAGGCGCAAAAGAGAATGAACAGGAGAATATCTATTATACTAAAAAAGGGAATGACCTTTTTGTTCACTGCACTAAATTCCCTACAACGTCCGTTGAAGTACAAGGAATAAAAGGTGCTTCAAAAGTTACCATGTTGGGTGTAGATGGAGAAGTGAAGTACAAAAAATCAGGGAAATCGATAAAGATTATAGCACCAAGCTTAACTCCTGCCATAAATCCCAGTGAACATGCATGGGTATTTAAAATTGAAAATGCTATATAATAACCTGAATTCGATATAAAATATTTTGTACAGAAAGTCAGAATTGCGCAAGATTTGTGATGAAAATGCAGAAAGAATAACGGGCTATTTTGAGGAATTTTTGGTGCAAAGATTGTGCAATTCTATTTTCCCTAACAGCATTGGC
>JABMPI010000771.1 GCA_013203755.1 Bacteroidota bacterium | reverse complement strand
CAAATTATTAATTTTTGCAAACTATTATTTTTCCAAAAATTAAACCCTCAAAATATCTGGCTTTTTAAGGTTTGACTACTTAAGGTTCTGATTGGAAGTGATGCAATTTCTTTCATTAACATTGGTGCGTGCTTTTTATATTGCCCGATATGAATCGCCAAAATAAACATGACAATTAAAAATTCTTCCTTCTCTTTATTCTTGTCATACTCCAGGTCTTTGTGTGCTCTAATAATTCGGTAGATATTAATAAATCGTTTAATGGTTCTTGGTATGCTTCCCACTAACCAGGCAATTTCTTCCAGTAATAGCAGCTCTGTTTCTGTTAATTTAAGGTCTTTGGCTGTTACAGTTTTTTGTTTTGGTTTAGTTTCAATTTTTGTAGAAGAAATACCTGAATCTTCATTTATTGCTTCATCAACTTTTTCCTCTTCTATAGAATCTTCTGATAAATCATCAATACTTTCTTTTTCAATTTCTGGTTTTTCTTCCATTTTAACTTCCGGTTGAATTTCCTGAACATCCGGTTCTTCTATTTCAATCTGATCTTTAAGCAGAGAATTAACCATCCCTTTAATACTTTTATCGGTGGGATCGTCAAGTTGAAAAGGGATTTGGAAAATTTTCTCCAGGTATTCACCCGGCGAGATTACATGAATACCTACTTCCTCTATTTTATCTAAAGATGCATATTTGCTATATTGCAAAAGGTTTTTATAAATAAGGGCATTTTCAACACATCTCCTGTCAACGCCAACAACCACATTAAACAGTGGGAAGGCCATTATCAGATGCACTGCTTGAATTACTTCCAGTACTTTTTCGTCTGAGCAACGGTCGAGGTCATCGATATAGAGGATGATGCGATCCAGGGCTTTTTCTTCTTTAAATAGCTCTTTAATTTTTCTATGCTTATTGAGTTTCTCCTCTTGTTTCTTTTGAACTTCTTCAGATGCATTTGTGTCAATTATTGTTTCTCTAAAAAGATCACTTAGAGTTTCAAAGTCTTTTCTAATTATTGAAATTAGTCCCAGATGTTCATCATATGCATTGTTTGCTACTTTTCCCTGTATAAAATTATTGAATGCCTTTTTAGCTATAAAATTCTTTAAAGTGTATTTTTTGTCCTCAATTTGTTTATCAAGCTCATTAACTTTTGTTTCGGCCTCATTAATTCTTTTGTGTTTATTTTGAATATTAACCTCTAATAGCTCCTTATCCTGTTCGTACTTAAATTTAGCATCCTCAATTTCTTTGTTAAACTTGTTTTTAAAATCGGTAACAGGTTGTACTATTTTTTTGAGTTTGGAGAATGAATTGTACCCTTTTGAAAACATTGGCCCGGCAATACATATAAAGGCCGTAATTTGACGACCAATCTGACTAAAAAAGTTGGTAGCCCAATCGTTAGGGTCAATCCAAACAAAAAATAATGCCGAAACTGCAAAAAACAATAATATCCTAAAGGACCATGATAAATCAATTAGGTTTTTAATAAAATTTATCCATGATTTTGCCTCCGTATATAGTTCTGCCGGAGATAATTCATCAATCCTCTCTTCCGTAATACCATATTTAACAAAATCATTTTTTACTATTTGTTCCAGTTTGCTCTTGCTGGCAATTGTATCAATTATTTCGGAAAGATTCTGGCTTGCAATATTTTCAATTAAATTATCTTTCTCTACAATCAGTTCTTCTAATTCTTTTTTTAGCTTTTCTTGTTCCTCTTCAAGACTAATCTTTTCTTTTCTAACTTTCCTTTTTTCGGATGATAAAATTTCAAGTTCATCGCTTAATTCCCGTTTGAGTTCAAGTTTTTCGTTATCTCCTTTACTTCTATTTGAAATATACTCATCTAGTTTTTCAAAAATACTCGAAACCAAACCGGCCCAAAGGTTCGCGTCTAAATACGACCATGCATTAAATTTTATCTGGGCAATTCCTTTGCAAAAAGCATCGGTTTCTTTTGTTTCATCTTTTGTTGAAGTTGTTTCACCCTCTTCCAGAAATCCCTGATTGTTGGACAATTCATCGACACGTTTGGATAGCTGCTCCATAAAAAAGCTTTTACCCGAACCCCATTTACCAAATAATGCAACTGCCAGAGGTGGTTTAATTTCCTTCGACGCTAAAATAAGAGCGAAGGATCGAACATCATTTTCAATTTCCAGTAAGTCTTTAGGGGCAAATGCACCGTCATTATCCAAGCCTGTTTTTATGACACTAATTTCTGGTTCTTCAATATCTGGTTCTTCCTCTTCAATGTCGGTTTTACCTTCCTTATCCCAGAGTTTCCTTATTTCAGGGTCGTATAGAATAGCAGTGTATAGACAGGTCAGGTTTTCAGGATTACCCACAGAGAATCCAAACTTCTTGAAATAATTTAACAATCTACGATGGAACTCATATTCTTTAAAATTTGCTTCAAGAAAATAATTGCTTATTAATTCCTGTTGCCGTGGGGCCAAAATATTAAACCTTAACTCAGGTTCTTGAAGGTATTCAATAAGCCTGTTAAAAACATTATTTGAATGTTTGGGATTTAAGGTAAAATCGTTTATTGCATATTGTAAAAAATGGCCTAGCAAATTACCTGGGTATATTCCAATAGATTTTTTATCATCATGCTCCCAACTGTTGCGGGCAACAAAAGATAAAAACTTACCAATTAGTTGATAAAGTGGAATTAAATCAGGTTGTTGATCTTTAAGATATTCTATAAACTTATCGTGAGACAATCTTCTATTCTTTTTCCAATGAATTTCTAATATTTCATAAGACAACACCAATGGTATCTTCTCTGTTTTTGTGGCTTCAATACCTCCTTTAACGGAGGCCCCGGATATCATTCCATATTCTTTTAGTTGCTCAAGTACATCTCTCGCTTTTTGGAAATAGAACTCGGAGGAGTTTACTATATTTTCATACTTCTTGGTAAAGAAATCTCTGTTAATGATTTGTTTTTCGGGATTACTAAGTTTTTGAATTATCTCGAATAGATCTGGTAATTTTTCTACTATTTCTTCAAATATTAGAGGGATTAAATCGTCTCTGATTTGTAAGATTGCATCCCCGTCTTCATCATATTCCGGAAGATCGATATCTGGGATTTGTTGCCAATTAACCTGAAACGATTGTCCATTTTTAGGATTATTAGAAACAACTCCAATAGCTCTTATTCGAAAAAGCTCATTATAAGAGGATTTGAGAAAGACAACATCATTCTTTTTAACGCTATTAATCTTATATATATTTTCATTTCCAGTGTGATCCTGCCAAATACCTTCTTTGAGAAAACGTGGCATTCGGTCATCATTCTCCCATAAATAACCAACTGCGAAAAATTTTCTTTTTTGGTTTAGTAACTTAGTTAGATGTTTTTTCCATACGTCTCCAGATTCTTTCGTAGTTAAATCTGCACCAACGTAGCTTGATGCAAATGTGGCTTCTTTGGCAGATAATTTAGTCTCTTTTGCGGGATTTCGAAGATTATATTTTTCAGCTAATTTTTCGATATCTGATTGATCAAGAAGATTGCTTACAACCCTGTCTTCTGTTAAAATATTACGTTGATAATATTCCCGGTCTTTAGAGGTAAGATCACCTGTAAAAACAACATACAATTCAGGTGGTTTCGGTAACTTCATAGAAGTCAGAAAATTTATTACAGATTGTATGTTTTCTTCCAATCTTTTTTTGTCTGATATCCTGTTACTGTCTATAATTCTTACATAAGCGTGCCTCGAGAAATCGCTAAAATCAAATTGACCCCGATCATCATCAGGGCCCGAAATTCGTGTATTTCCTGTGAGATCCAATTTATACTCGTGTTGCAGAATTTCACGAACTAATTCTGTAAATTCAATATTTTTTGGTTTCTTTTCCATAATAATTTTCCAGTGTTTATCCTGAATCACCTATAAAAGTATAGCATGGCAGAAAATTAATCTCTTACCATTTTCTGAACTTCCAGCTCAATAACTTTACCTAATTTTGTTTTAAACGGAATAGTATCAGGAATATCTTCCATTGAAGACCTTAAGGTTACATTCACTTTATATTCATTACTGTCGAATTCAAAATAACTAACCTCGCTATACCTTTGAAAATATTGTTTCAGGTATATATCTATTGCTTTTACTTCGTTTTCCTCCAGATATTGGTCAACATCGCTGATATCATCAAAATTCCAGCTTTCTTTCTGAACTAATTTTCTTTTGAGGTTTTTTGCATGGAGTAACATATCCAGCAAATCATGAAAGAACTTAGAGCCCAGACTTAGGAAAAAGCCACAGATAACTGATCCAACAATATTCGATGCCGTTAATTCTGTACCTAATGTGTTAAAATCCCAGAATAGTTCAAATTCCTGCGATGAGAACATCTGAAAAATATTTGCTTTAGAGATTAAAGCAATAGCAACACCTACAACAATTGAAAGTAGCTGTACTTTACTTTCAATTGTTTTACCCTTGTCGTCTTTAAATATGCCCGGAGCATTTAATTTAACCAGGTTTGATACTTTTTCTGTAATCATACTAAGAATTAGCAGAATCATAGTAAACTGTATAAATAATTCCATAATAAGTATTTTATAATTGGTTTAAGAATATTCTTTTTATTTTATATTTTGTTAAATAGGCAGGCAGGTCAAATTGCAATAAAGCATCAAGTTCCTTTTCACGGGTACTAAAATAATCAGGGTTTATACCGTGGGGCGCTGTTTCACTTAAATCCTGCCCTTTGCCCAGATGGAACATAAACTCTGATGAAAAATTATTTTCTTCGTACTGATCAACCAGAAAGCATAAATTTTCGAGATAGGGTTGCCCATAAATGGTGTCGGCCAAACAGTCGGGAAACCGAATATTTAGCTTTTTTGCGGATTTCATTCTTTTTTTCAGCTTTCTTTTTGTGACTTCGAACAGCTTTTTTCCAAATCCAAGTTTAATACCTTGCTGCACGGATGGAGTTTTAAACCTCTTGTCGTAATCTAAATACATAAGTCCGCTTTTTAACCACGACATTGGACTTCTGATGGGTATTGGTCTTTGGTATTTATCTTTTATGGAGCTATAATTGGCTATTGTTTTTATATAAATATCAAAAAAATCGAGATCTAAATAGGTAATCCCATGATGGTTTGAGACATGATCGATAGGTACATCAACAAGATATTTATCCAACATTTTAAGTTGAATGGTTAACTCCTCCTGAATGTCTTTCTCATCAATTTTTCGAAATTTATACTTTTTGGCTTCTTTAAAATAAAAGTTATTGTTTGTTTTATTTCTTGTTAAAGAGGAGTGCTTCTCTTGCAGGGAATAACCTGATGTAATACTAAAGTGTAATCCAATATTAAAAGTGTATTCACCATTTGTTTTCAATTCTTCGCGAAGTTCTAGAAGGTTTTTTATTCTTTCTTCTGAAGATTGATGTGTTACGAATGTTGACACGACATTAATTTTGCCTTTAATTAAGGCATCCTTTATCCCATTATCAATAAAATCACAAGCACCGTAATCATCTGCAGTGAGAATAATCTTTTTTTCTTTCATCTTATTAAAATTGTTTATTTCTGTTGCACAAGGTGGAACTCACATGTTTTAGTAAAAATCCATTGTGTAAAAATATTTTCCATGCTTGTTTCATCTTATCTAATTAATTTCGTGGGTATTTGAAAAAGCTCAATGCCAAACCTGCCCGTATTTGCCATAAACTTTGCTGAAAATAAATATTGTAGTTATCTGTCCCCCAATAACCTGCCTGAAGAAACAGGGCAGAATATGGTGTGCCTCTAATTCGCAAATAACCGGTTAAATAAATATTTAATCGTTTTTGCAGGTTTATAATAGTGACTTGCTCTGTTGAATTCAAATCTCCATTGCTGTATTTATTGTCTAAGATGTAATTTGTGTTTAAAATAAACCGAAATAGTTCTTTTGTTTCTTGCTGAGTTATTTCGTGCCATTCTCCGGAATTTGTATTCGAAAACACCTTTGTTATATAAATGGGTGCTTTTATGTATCCAATTTGAAGATTTAACCTGTTCCTTCCATACAGGCTATGATCTTTAAAGCTTTTATTTGTAAGGCTCTTTGAGTGGTACTCATAAATAACTTTCCAATAAATATCATGCACCACTTTTTCTGAGTAATAAATCATTTTATTTGGCTTTCTTTTTTTAACCTTAATACCTTTCCTCCCAATCTTATAACGAACGGGGTTTGATGTATATAATCCTCCATATATAAAATCGAAAACCAATTGCTCACCAAAATTGCCGTTGTAAATATTAACCGTGCCATTCTCATTAAATTCATTCCCATCTTGTCCATTGGAATGGTGGTAGCCACTTATTCCCCAGTAATGACTAATTGCTTTAATCCTCCATAATGATTTATGTGTTCCGTAATAAGTTAACCTTGGTATATAGCTGGGAGTTCTTACAGGTAATGATTTGTCACCCATTTTATTGTCATTATCAAAAATCCTAACCTTAAAATGTGGAATAATCTGAACAGTGCTGAGCCACCCTATTTTACGAATATTCCAGAGTGGTCCTCCTAAGCCAATAGGGATTTGAATATCTGCATTAAGTACAAAATCCTTTTTTTGTAAAGCAGCTTCGCTGTTAAAGGTTTTATCAAGGAAAAAATATTTGGATGAAATTGTACTGGGTTCAGCCAAAACAAGTTGGGTATTAAAAAAATCGGAGGTTTGGTTTCTAACTAAAAAAATTAATTTATTGTCCTGAGGCAATGAATTAAATCTATTTAAATCGACATTTAAATTATTTAATATTGTAATGGTAGTATCATTTGTTTCCTGACTTTTTGCTGGGAACGTAACTATTAATATTAAACAGATTAATATACCAGATTTTTTAACTCCTTTTAGATTATTTACCATTTCTATTTATCTTTCATTAATACACTATCCACAGCCACATGTTCTTAAGGTTGGAACAATTGCCCTTTTCTATGCTAAGAATTAAGGATTGTTAGGAAAATGTGCAATCTGGCTAAGATTTCCGGTTATAGGTCAATCGTCTCAAATTCCAATTCCAATGGCAGTTTTCACTGCCTTTTCAAGAATACCAAAAGCAGCATTTGCAGCATTCTGTGCCATTACCTTTGAGATTATTGCCAGCGTATTAAATTCTGCCTCGAGCATTAATTTTTCATCTTTCAAACGGGATTCAAAATTTTCCTGATCAATTTTTCCGGTTATTCGGTATTCAGCAAGTTTTGCATAACGATTTTTGTTCATTTCCAAAAAACGTGTAGTAGTTTCTTTCACCTCTTTCCAGTCATTTTTTACTGAGCCTTTTACAGCCGCAAGCATCCCTGTAACGGTTTCTTTAATATCAAATTTCATAACTTAATTATTAATATTTTCTTTAATTCCTTCACCTATTTGGATTACAATAAATAGATCGCGTAAATAGTCGTTGGTTAATTCAATATCCACATCAGATATTCCATTCTCTTTTTTGTGTTTCTCTTTATATTTCTTCCAGTAATCCAGAAGAATTTCGCAGTTTCGGGTAGATTCTTTGTTTAATGGCCTGATTTGGTTTTTATTCAACAATGAATTTAGCTCAACTTCAATATCAATGTAATCTTGTACAAAATTGGAGTATTCCCTGTTTTTTCCTTCAGAAGTAGTTTCCAACATTGTTAAATAGAATTTATCAACTTTTTTGGATGTAAGCTCTATTTCTTGTGCAATATCTTTCCTGTAGGGTGAAACCAAGGATACCCTGCATGAAACTGATAAAACAGCTAATACTATCGCAATTGGAATGATTCGAAATAATCCTTTTTGTAAAACTACTTTTGTGATTGAAGCCATTTGAGTATGAATAGGTTAATAGATTACACTAATTTAACACAATTTTAGTTTGATATCAAGAAATTGGATAATAAAACAATGGAAACATGCAATCGTTATGCAATAACACAAAACTTTATTCTCGTTAATACCCGAATTTATATATATATTTTCATTTTTTCCAAAACACGAAGTAATTTTAAAATTCCAATTTATTAACTTCGCTCAAAGGCATTTAAATTAACGATAATGAAATCAAATCATCTATTTCTGCTAGTTCTGGCACTATTTATCTTTTCTTGTTCACAACAAAAAACCACAAGTATCGATCTTTCCGGCGAGTGGCAGTTTCAAATGGATCCCGAAGATATTGGTGTTTCTGAAAAATGGTTTGCAACTGATTTGCAGGAAACGATTCAACTTCCCGGTTCGATGGTTGAAAACGGGAAAGGTTTTGATATTACACTGGCAACTGAATGGACGGGTGGAGTTAGAAATCCTGACTGGCACACCCACCCCAGTTACGCGCCGTACCACGATCCCAACAATATCCGGTTTCCATACTGGCTGCAACCCGACAAAAAATATACGGGGGCTGCCTGGTATCAAAAAAAAGTAACTATTCCCGAAAACTGGATAGAAAATACCATTTGGTTAAACCTGGAACGCCCACATTGGGAATCGACAATTTGGATAAATGGTGATAAAGCAGGAATGCAAAACAGCCTGGCAACTCCTCATCGTTTTAATATCTCTTCGTATCTACAATCAGGTGAAAATACCATCACCGTTTGTGTTGACAATCGAACAAAAGCTATTGATGTGGGTCGCAATTCACACAGTATATCAGACCACACACAATCTAACTGGAACGGTATTGTTGGCGAACTTTCCTTGCAATTGGCCGGAGAAGTTTATTTAGAAAACATTCAGGTTTATCCAAATATTGAAACTAAAACTGCCAGCATAAAAGCCACGGTATTTAATTCAACCAATAGTAACGAATCCATAAAGATTGAAGTGGAAGCCAACCTTAAAAACAGTGAAGTTGAGGTAAAAGAAAAGTCGTTTAAGTTTACTGTTGAACCTGGTGAAAACATTGTTAAAATGAATTACGAACTGGGTGAGGATGCACTGCTTTGGGACGAGTTTAATACCAATGTTTATGAACTGGAAATAGAGCTTAAATCAAGAAATGGTGAAGATACAAAACAGGTAGATTTTGGATTGCGTGAATTCAAAGTAAGTGGATCGAGGTTTGCCATTAATGGTCGACCACTGTTTTTACGAGGAACACTGGAGTGTGCTATTTTCCCCAAAACCGGATATCCGCCAACCGAAGTTGAGGGTTGGGCAAAGGTCTTTGCAGCGGTTCAGGCACACGGTTTAAATCATGTTCGTTTTCATTCGTGGTGCCCACCCGAAGCGGCTTTTGAGGCTGCCGACAAAATGGGAGTTTACCTGCAAGTTGAATGTTCGTCGTGGGCGAACCAAAGTACCCGCTTGGGCAGTGGCGAACCCATCGACAAATACATTTGGGACGAAAGTAAACGCATTGTAAAAGAGTATGGAAACCACCCGTCGTTTGTAATGCTTGCCTACGGAAACGAACCAAGTGGACCAAAACACCGCGAGTTTCTTGCTGAATTTGTTTCTTATTGGAAGGAGAACGATTCGCGCAGGTTATACACCAGTGCAGGAGGCTGGCCCGCACTGGAAGTAAACGATTATCATAATCTTCCAAAGCCACGCATCCAGGGTTGGGGAGAAGGTTTACGTAGTATAATAAATTCTCAAGCACCAAAAACCGATTACGATTGGGCAAATAAACTTTCTGAAGACGGAATTCCCATAGTAAGCCACGAAATTGGTCAGTGGTGTGTTTATCCAAATTTTAAAGAAATTCAAAAATATACTGGCCCGTTAAAAGCTAAAAACTTCGAATTATTTCAGGAGAGTTTAATTGCCAATCGCATGGGACATTTGGCCGACAGTTTTCTTTGGGCATCGGGGAAATTGCAAACACTTTGCTACAAAGCCGAAATAGAAGCTGCACTCAGAACTCCCGGATTCGCAGGTTTTCAGTTGCTCGATTTACACGATTTTCCTGGCCAGGGAACGGCGCTGGTTGGCGTACTCGACCCCTTTTGGGAAGAAAAAGGATATGTAACACCAGCAGAATATAGCCGCTTTAATAATTCAACAGTTCCGCTGGCTCGTTTACCAAAACGTGTTTTTACCGAAGGAGAAACTATGACAGCAAACATTGAAGTTGCTCATTTTGGGAACGAACCTTTAAAAGATGTAAATCCGATTTGGAAACTCATTCAAAATAAAAAAACAATTGCTGAAGGAACTTTGGGGCAGCGCGAAATACCAATCGGAAATACAATTCAATTGGGAAAAGTTATTCATCAATTTCAAAAAGAAAATAAACCACGAAAACTTACCTTAGAAATTGCAGTGGAAGAATTTACCAATTCGGGGGACATTTGGGTTTATCCAAAAAATGAAACTCTTGAATCCAAAGAAATTAAAGTGGTGGAAAAACTTACTCCTTCAACACTAAAATATTTAAATAACGGAGGTAAAGTTTTACTAAGCCTTGGAAAAGGAAAAGTTGCCTCGGAAATGGGTGGCGATGTTGGTGTTGGATTTTCAAGCATTTTTTGGAATACTGCCTGGACAGATGGACAGAAACCACATACACTGGGAATACTTTGTAACCCTGAACATCCGGCGCTGGAACTGTTCCCAACTGAATACCATTCGAACTGGCAGTGGTGGGACGCCATGAGCCACTCGGATGCCATTAAACTAAATGATTTCCCCGTGGAACTAAAACCCATTGTACGAATTATCGACGACTGGGTAACCAATCGTCAACTGGCACTGCTTTTTGAAGCCAAAGTTGGAAAGGGCAAAATCTTAATTAGTGGAGTAGATCTTGTAAATGATTTGGAAAACCGATTGGAAGCAATTCAATTAAAAGCAAGTTTACTAAACTATATGAAGGGTGACCTGTTTAATCCAAACACAGAGTTAAGCTCAAATCAGATCAAAAATATTCTTAAATAGTCTGTGCAAGAAAACTCCAAATACTGCGTTATTCTCGTTTTGAAAACAGTCATTCACAAAAGTGAACTCCTTGATTTTCAAAACTTCGAAAGCCTTGTCTTT
>JABMPI010000770.1 GCA_013203755.1 Bacteroidota bacterium | reverse complement strand
CATTCATTAAAAAACTTAGTAGTAACCTGTTACAACGTAGTTTTTTGCTTTGTTGTGAATAAATATAACTACGCCTAATTTACTCATAAATTTAATTTTTGTAATTGGTATTCGTGATTTCGCTTTACTCAATTCCCAAAAAGCTATCTACATTGAGTATATTCAGGAAATAGAAAATAAAACCATAAATGATTTATTCCAGGTTTAGATTATTTGACAAAATCGGTTCTTCAACCTTTATTAATCAATTTTGTTGTATTTTTCGTAAATATTAAACCACAAAAGAAGAATGAAACTCAGTCCACGCATACAATTTCTCATAAGAAACGGGCTAAAAGGAATAGCCTGGCTTTCAGTTTTGCTTGCCGCCTTTTTTCTTTTCGAGGAAATTGTAATTTCTAAGAATCCGGATGTTTGGGTTGAAAAATTCTATGCCAAACCTCAAATTATTTATCTTATTTATTTTATTTCGGAATTCTTTTTTGGAATTCTGCCACCAGAGCTTTTTTTAATTTGGGCTATAAATAAAGATACACTGGCTCATTACTTTTTAAATCTTGCTTTTTTTGCCACCGTTTCGTATGCAATGGGTTACCTCAACTTTTTAATTGGAGGCTTCTTTTATAAACATATAACTTTTCACTATTTCAGAAAAAAGTTCTTAAAAGAATCGTGGCCACTGTTAAAAAAATATGGACTGTTTCTTATAATAGTAGCCGCTTTAACACCAGTTCCATGGGCAGCAGTCAGCTTGTTGGTTGGTTCTGCGGGCTATCCCACACATAAATATCTTCGGTACGCTTTATTTCGGTTTCTCCGGTTTGCCATTTACGGATATATCATTTATCAAACTCACGTAATTTAGCAATTCTCAAAACATACCTTTCGCTCTTTTGTTATTCAAAAAACGATTCGTATTGAATTGCTTGAAAAACGTAAAATAAAATGAGAGCAAGTATATTTATACTGATTTTTCTAACAATTACAAATATAATTATGGCTAAAAATTTTGAAAAAGCAACCCTTGGCGGTGGCTGCTTTTGGTGCACAGAAGCTGTATATTTAGAGTTAAATGGCGTAATTGATGTTATGCCCGGTTATAGTGGAGGACATGTTAAAAACCCATCGTACAAGGAGGTTTGTGCCGAAACAACCGGACATGCCGAGGTGGTTCAGATTACATTCGATCCGGAAGTTGTAAGTTTCTCGGAAATATTGGAGGTATTTTTTATTACCCACGATCCAACAACTTTAAACCGCCAGGGAAACGATGTGGGCACACAATACCGTTCAGCAGTTTTTTATCATTCTGAAAAACAAAAAGAGGTTGCAGAAAAAGTGATTCAATTGTTTGAAGAGGAGAAAGTTTACGAGGAATTAATTGTGACTAAAGTTACCGAATTCGACAAATTTTATCCCGCAGAAGATTACCATGTTAACTATTTTGCCCGTAATAAAAACCAGGGATATTGCCAATTTATCGTGGCTCCAAAAATGGAAAAATTCAGGAAGATATTTAAGGAGAAATTGAAGGAGTAACGGTATGTAAAAGCACTTGCTTATAATTTCTCATATTAAAAAAGATGAAATCCTTTTAAGAAAGAAATTCAATTAGATAATTCTAAACTTTTACAATTTTACCCACCAACACTTCTGTATTCCCTTTTTTCAAGCGATAAATAAATACGCCGCTTCGAAAGTTACTTGTATTAATTTCAACCAAATTTGAACCTTTAATTATTTGTAAATTTATATCCTTTACCTTTTGCCCGTTAACTGTAAACAACTGAAAATTATAAGTTAAATTTACATCAGACAGAATTTGGATTGTAAATTTTGTAGTAAAAGGATTAGGATAAACATGAAATTCAAAATCTGGCGCAGGCATACCCGGATCAGTACCACAGTCGCCGGGCAAAGCAAAATCGAGCCATCGTAAACGTTCTCCAATCCAGTCTTTTAACCAATTTGTTTCTTCCCAATAACTTGCACCTACAAAATAATTGGGCCAAATCCATTTATCAAGTATTGGCCATCGATTAAAATTCCTTATTGTAGCGTCGGTTAAAAGGTTTACCAAGCTGTCGGTTACTTCAAAAATACGTTGGTTCGACAACTCGTTTTCGCGTAATAATTCCCATTTGCATTTTAACGGATGGGTAAAATAAGGATCGTTCATCATGCGTTTCCACCAAAATGGATTCTGCCAATAATCGTCGCCTAAATTGGCATATAACTGTAAACCATTAGTTTCCCAACTATTATTGTAATTTGCATTTCCATATCCTAAATTAAAATCCCAAAGAGGACCCGCGTTTAAT
>JABMPI010000769.1 GCA_013203755.1 Bacteroidota bacterium | reverse complement strand
GTTTTTCTATTTTGTGACATAATTTTTTTTAATCCGTATTATTCATGATACCCATTAATTACTGAAAAGGTTTCCTGATTGGCTTTATGAATCAGAAGAATAGGTTCAACTATTCACTCATTTGAACTGGGTATCCAACAAAAAGCTAGATGCTAAGATAAATTATGCAGCCAATTTTCTTAGATGTTTATAATTTCAAATCCAATTTTAACAACCGATAAAAACACACTAGCCCAATCCGACATTTTAAATGTGATTTAGAATCCCAAATTTCAGGAATATCATCAATTATGGTGATTGAATCATATAGGTCAAATATGATAACCAGAGAAAGACTCTGCATATTGTTTACTTAACATCAGACACTTACACTTGATTGTATAGGTGTGTTTTTATTTCTTGCCAGGTTTTGATGGAAAAATGATGATTTTTTGAATCGTAACGATGGATATGTTTAAACAACATTAATGTTTTAAACATTAAAATTTTCCCACTTCTGCATGGTCTTCTTAATCAGCTTTTGAAATTACCTTTTCCCTGTGAATAGATGATAATTTCCCCACTCCAATACATCAAGTCACTGAAAACTTTTGTATATTGCAAACTGTTGACTAAGTATATAACTTAAAAACAGTTGAAATGAAAAATTTTGTGCTCCGGCTAATCACAATCACATTTTTGCTATTCATTTTCCAGACATGTAACGAACCCTTCGACCAGGTAAGTGGTCCGTTGTTTGACTCCCCTCAGGGGATTGAAATAGCAATGGAAAAGGTACAGGATATAATTGATCTTCAGGAAAAAGCAGGTAATGTTTTATTTCGTAATCCACAGGTAGTTGGCCATGGAGTAGGACTCGATGAAAATGGAAAACCGGCTATCATTGTGTTTACAATGGAAGAAGTAAAACAACGAAAGGATGTAAATATCAACAATATTGGTGAAGGAGATCATCCGCTGGCATTACCTTTTGAAATTGAAAATATTCCTTTGGTACTTAAGGCTACCGGAATGTTCAAAGCTTATGCTGATATTGATCCCACTGCCAGATTTCCAAGGCCTGTTCCAATTGGTGTTTCAGTGGGGCATCCCGACATAACCGCAGGGACAATAGGGTGCAGGGTAACAGATGGATCAAATGTGTACATATTGAGTAACAACCATGTATTGGCAAACAGCAATAAGGCTTTAAAAGGGGATAATATTTTGCAACCCGGTACTTACGATGGCGGTTCGGAACCGACGGATATAATCGGGATATTATTCGATTTTGAGGAAATAAGCTTTTCTAATGACAACTATATAGATGCAGCTATAGCATTAGTTAATTCAGATTCAGTTGGCGTTGCTACGCCTGATGGGTATTTTACACCTGGAACAACTACCGTACCTGCAAATTCTAATTTATTAGAAGTAATAGTAAAAAAGTATGGGAGAACAACCGGTTTTACCCGTGGAACTGTTTATGCGTTTAATGCTACAATCGATGTTTGTTATAAATCCAGGGGACCTTTCGGTTGTTCCCAGTCTGCCAGGTTTGTAAATCAGATAATCATTACACCCGGTGATTTTAGTGATGGTGGAGACTCCGGTTCATTAATTGTTACTGACGATAACAATAATCCGGTGGCCCTTCTTTTCGCTGGAAGTAGTACTCACACCATTGCAAATCCCATCGACAGTGTTCTGAATCGTTTTAATGTAACCATTGACGATGGCAGTGGCGGAGTTACTCCGACAGATTTAGGAGATATTGCCGTAACAAAAATCTCTGCAGTTGCTTATGAAACCGTTGATGAATTGTTCAACGTAAGTGTAACAGTTTCAAATATAGGAGATATTAATATTTCCGAGGAAATTGATGTTTCCCTTACAGATAACAGTTCAATAATAAAATCATGGATCATCCTGGGTGGACTCTCCCCACATTCTTCAGAAACTTTAACATTTGATTGGGATACAAGTACTTATGGAACCGGGACTCAAACACTCACGGCAAGTCAAAATTATTTGGATGATAATGACTTAAATGACTCAAACAGCACTGACGTCGAGTTAGGCGATGGATCAACTCCCCCCGATATTATCTTGACCGCATCTGGGTACAAAATAAAAGGTGTTCGATGGGTTAAACTTGAATGGGAAGGTACAAAAGAAGACATGGACATTTATCAAAATACAATCCTTCTTACTAATGGTGTAAAGTATATACCAGGTGAAAAATTCGCCGATGTTGAACTAGGAAAGATCAGCGGTACCTTTGAATTCAAAGTTTGCGAAACAGGTACAGAAATCTGCTCAGATGAAGCTATCGTGGTATTTTAATTTTGAATTTTAAAATCGAAATGCCAAAACAGACCATAGAAAAAATACTTCAAAAAAATACAAACAAATGGATGGAAATTCCCGGTGTGACAGGAACCGCACTGGGAATTTATAATAATAAAACCTGTATTAAAATATTTGTCACTCAACTCACCAACCAGTTAAAAAACCAACTCCCCGAACAAATCGAAAACCACCACATCATCATCGAAGAAACCGGCACCTTCCAGGCAAGAAACCTATAAGAATCAAGAGACAGGAGCCAAGATTTCATCATTCCAGAGGTACAAGTGTCAAGGGCAAGCAAAAAGCAACCAGTTGAGCGAAGTGGAATTCTCTATCCAAAAGGATTATCTATTCAGCTAAAAAACTACATATTACTATTTGCTAATAGATTGAAAAATTGGATTAATTTCAACAACCGGTAAAAACCCCCACCCCAACAACCCGACATTTTTTATGTGATTTTGAATTATAAATTTTGGGGATATCATCAACTGTTAGGATTGAATCATATTGGTCAAAATAATAGGTAGGTATACATTCTACTATTCCCCACTTGATAGTCAAGGAGTTACGGGATTGAAATTCGTGACTCCTTTTTTTCTGCCAGGATGGATTAAAAATAGAGTGAATATGAACCGATTGTGTTGTGTTGCATTGCCAATAAATATTAAATACTCAAAGAATACTTCAGACCTGTTTTAGGGATTTGTTTCAACAGTTATCTTATTTGAACCTTTTTTTTAGTTCAACTAGATACAGATGAGTGCATTTTTTTTATCAATTTGCACATGCATACAAAAAGGTTCACCACGGGAACTATTTGAACTAAAAAGTATAACGATTTGAATATGGTGCGTTTGG
>JABMPI010000768.1 GCA_013203755.1 Bacteroidota bacterium | reverse complement strand
TATAAAACCAGTTATTAGAAAAGGTAAACTTACTACATTAGAAAAAGTTATATCAAAAACACCTTTTGCAAAAGAAATTGTTGCAAAAAACCCTGTTCATTTTACATTTCAAGGAACAAGTCCTGTTGATTATGATATATTTCAACCAATGTTTCCCCAATATGTTTTAGTTTCAAGACTTGCAGAAGAATTAGTTGGTTCAGAATATGGGGTGACTAAGTTAAAAGATACTTACACTATTAGAACAGACGATGGGAATGTTTATTATTTAAACACATTAAATACTGAATTTTATCAAGATGAATTTAGAATGTTTTCTTCATTAAAAGGGAAAACTGAAAATGGATCTTTTAATTCTGTAGCTGATTTTAGATTTACTAGAACTAAAGAGGGTATTAGTTATAGTGCAGATATCTATGTTTTACCAGATAGAGACATTGTCAATTAATCGACACGTTTAAATAGTAGTTCATCTCAAACTGTTTTGAGGTGAACTTTAATGAAAAAATGCCCACATTGTAAAAAGAATTCTGCTATCAAACGAGGTGTAAAGAAAAATAAATCAGGATGGATTCCAAGATACAGTTGTACCCAATGTGGAAAGTGGTTTGTTGACAGAAAAGGATTCGAAGGATTTAGACATAAATCAGAAGTTATTACTGCTGCTCTTGATTTAAGAGCAAAAGGCGTTAGCTTAGCTGATATTGTAGATCATTTGGATCAACATCATAGAGTTAAAGTTTCTCGGCAAACCATTTTAGACTGGCAGAATAAGTTTGGGAAGAAGCTGAAAAGCTTCACCCAAACATTAAAACCAATAATTGGTGGACAAGTTCATGCAGACGAAGTTTTTATTAAAGTTGGTGGAGAATGGAGTTACTATTGGGACGCAATGGACTATACAACTAAGTTTCTCGTTGGAGACCATTTTAGTAAAGAAAGGAATTATCGTGAATGTATAACATTCCTTGAAAATGTAAAAAATTGTCCAGTTAATCAACCTTATGAAATTCATACAGACAACAGTTATGATTATCCTTGGCCTATAAAGAAGGTTTTTGGAAAGAAAGGTATTATCCATGCTTTTTATCCAGCATGGAAATGTAAGTTCAAAAATAATCCTATTGAACGCTTTCATAATACAGCTAAGCAAACCATAAAAACATTTAGGAATTTTGATAATTTTGAAAGTGCCGATAAGTTTTTTGCTTTTAACAAGGTGTATTATAATTTTCTTAGGAAACATACTACATTAGATGGAGTGACTCCTGCTGAGGCTGCAGGAATTTTCTTAAATTTAGGTAGGAATCGATTTATGTCTTTAATAGAGATTTTGCTTAACAGCAAAATCTTTTCTTATTGCTCATAAGTTGACACTGTCCTTTTTAGGGCTAAGTCAACATAAGTGAGTTGTGGTAATAAAACCACAACTTAAAGAAAGCATTAGCACCTTCTAATGCTTGAAAAGTACCAAACCACTTAAATCTTCTTTTAATCTCCTTATTCAATCGTTCAATAAACGCATTCTTTCCAATTCCAGAATCTATAATGTGCCTCTCCTTTTGAACATCCCATCTCCAACCAACTTCTTTTTTAATTGCAACAGGATATTGCCATAATCCATCTGTAATTATTTTTTTAGGTTTAACACCATGAGTTTGTATAATAGCTTTTCTTAACAATGTTCTTGCATCTTTAAGCAAATGTGATTTGCTTATATGCCATGATATAACATGACCAGATTCTCTACAGCGAACAATCCAAAGCCAATGACCAATTCCTTTGATCTTAAAATATGTTTCATCTATATGCCAAGTTTTTGTAGGTATACAATTATCGTCGATAGATTTCTTAGATTTTAAAACCCATTGCCTTATTGCTTCATGACTTATTATGATATCAAAATACTTTTTTAGATGAAAAGCGACTTTTCTAAGAGATATGCCTGTCGTTGTATATAACTCTGTTGCAAAGGCTATTACGTTGCTAAATAATGTTTGCCTAGGCAAATCAGATGTCCATAGAAATCTATGTCCACATTTTTTACATTGATATCTTTGTTTATTTTGCTTTGATTTTCCTGCTTTGTAGAAATTTTGGTCTCCACACTTCTTGCACCATGGTACAACCGAACCTTTTTTATAGCTAAAGCTATATAAATCTGTTTGTAACATTTGAATACCTCCGAAGATAGAGCAGCTTCAGCTGCTCGACTTCGGTTTTAATAAGATATCTAAGAATTAAAGCTTACGCCACAAAGTTGACTTAGCCCATTAATCGTAAGATTTTTAAAGTGTATTTTAACTCTTATAGACATGCCTCTGTAGCATAGTAGCTATTGCGGCAGACTTGTAATCATTACACAAGCAATCTGCAGGTCGGGGGTGCAATTCCCCTCAGAGGCTTTTATAATTAAAAATCTATAAGGAGGTTTAAAATGAAGTTAATGTTGTTTGGTCCACAAGGAGCTGGAAAAGGTACAATTGGTGCTATGTTGAGTGAAAAATATAACATCCCTTTATTAGGTACTGGAGATATTATTAGAAATGCTATGAAAGAAGGTACTGAGGTTGGAAAAATAGCAAAACAATACTATGATGGGGGGGATCTTGTTCCTGAAGATATTATAATAAAAATGGTCAATGAAAGATTAGAAAGTGATGACTGTAAAAATGGTTTTATATTTGATGGGTTTCCAAGAAATTTGAAACAAGCAGAATTATTTGGAGACAAAATGGATGAAATTGATTCTATACTTGTTTTTGACGCTCCAGAAGAAATGTTACTTAAGAGATTAACTAATAGGAGAATTTGTAAAGAATGTGGTGCTGTTTATAATATTCATCCTGAATGTGATCCTAATCCAAAAGAAGAGGAAAAATGTGATAAATGTGGTGGAGAATTATATCAAAGGAAAGATGATACAGAAGAAGCAATAAAAAAAAGGTTAGGAATATATCATAATGAAACAAAACCTATC
>JABMPI010000767.1 GCA_013203755.1 Bacteroidota bacterium | reverse complement strand
CCGAAACCTGTAACTTTGTCTTGCGATGTCTTACTACTTAATACTTTTTACTTACTACTAATATGGACGTACACAACAAACAAACACGCAGCTACAACATGAGCCGCATACGTGGGAAAAACACAAAACCCGAAATGCTCGTACGGAAGTTCTTGTTTGCCAACGGATTTCGTTACCGTTTGAATGTAAAAACTCTGCCCGGAAAATCCGACATTGTTTTACCCAAATAAAAAACAGTAATTTTTGTGAATGGCTGTTTCTGGCACGGATACAAAGGCTGTAAATACTTCGTGTTTCCCACTTCCATTCTTTCCCTAATGACCAATGACTATTTTTTCTCCTAATCACGATCCTTGTCATTGATCACTTTCTTCCGACTTCAAACTTGCTTCAATTCATTTTCTAACGCGAATGGGATAATTAGGTCTTATCGGTTTTTCAACCGGATTTTTTTGTAATTGTTCCAGTGCCACTTCAATCGCTTTTTCCAGTTGCGGGTCTTTCCCGGAAATCACTTCCTCAGGCCACATTTCCACTTCTATATCTGGTGAAACTCCTACATTTTCAACAATAAAACCATCCTTAGTCCAGATTGCCAGATTGGGAGCGGTAACATAACCGCCGTCCATTAACTCGGGAAATCCCAATGTGCCCACCAGTCCACCCCAGGTAGTTTTGCCCACAAGGGTCCCTACTTTAAACTTATGAAACATCCAGGGTAGCATATCTCCGCCAGAACCTGCCGTTTCATCAATTATCATCACCTTGGGGCCCTGAATCGAAGCGCTGGGTGTTTTTAAATCATTGCAGTAACGCGTACTCCAGTGCGACTGATAAGGACGGGTTAGCAAATCGATATAATAGTCGGCAATTGAGCCACCACCGTTAAACCGTTCATCCACAATAATAGCATCTTTATCTGCCTGCGGATAGAAATAACGTTTAAAATATTCATAACCTGCACCTGCTGTGTTCGGCACATAAACATAAGCTACTTTCCCATTGGTTGCTTCATGCACTTTACGAAGGTTTCCTTCTACCCAGTCGCGGTTGCGAAGAGCAGATTCATTGGCAATTGGTTCCACCTTCACCACTCTCGAACCAGATCCATCGGCGTTTGGCCCGATAGTTATTTCCACAATTTTCCTTGCGGTTTTTTCAAAGAAACTGTAAAGGTTTTGTTCGGCAGTAACATTTTTGCCGTTCACTGCCAACAGATATTCACCCTCTTTAGCATTAATTCCGGGTTCGGTGAGCGGTGAGCGCAGCCCTGGGGTCCAGTTTAGTCCACCATAAATCTTTTTAAAGCGGTAGCGGTTATTTGCAATTTCGTAGTCAGCACCAAGCAAACCGCCTTCCACATGTTCAGCCGAAAAGCGCTGATCGCCGCCGCCAACCCCGTGATGGCCTACAGATAACTCGCTGCACATCCACATAATCAACCGATTTAAATCGTTGCGGCTGGGCACATCCGGTAAAAAGGCTGCGTATTTTTCTTTCATTGCCGGCCAGTTGGCGCCGTGCATTCCCGGATCGTAGAAATAATCGCGGTTAATTCGCCAGGATTCATCAAAAATCTGTCTCCATTCGGCAACCGGGTCAATTTTAATTTCAATGTCCGAAACTTTCAGTGCACCTTTTCCATTTTCCGGTTTTTCCCCGACGTCGGTAATTCCCCAGGTTTGCTTTTTACGGTACAGCATTTTTTTTCCGTTTGCCGATAATACATAATTATCGAGTTCCATCACCTCGCTCTCTTTCCGCTCCTGCATGTCGTACTTAAACAAACGTGCTGCTCCCGAATTATCCGAAGGTGAAACCACATAATAAAACTCTTCCGCTTTAACCATTCCCAACCGGTTATAATTTCCTGCTTTGAGCGGCACATTTACAATGCGGTTTTCAATTCCGTCAAATTCAATGTTGATGTTTTTAACCTCTTCTTCCGCTTTTTCCTCCGGTTTGTCTTTACCATTTTTGCTGTCCTCCTTTTCATCTCCATCCTTTTTATCTTTTTCCTCATCGCTTTCACGGGCAAACGGATTCAGAATATCGTTGCGGAGTGTTGCCAGGTACACCGAACTGGTCATTCGCATATCCGCATTTGACTGGTCGAACCAGTTGACTAAGGGCCCGGCATCGGTGGAAGCCAGAAAAATCAGGTATTTTCCATCGGGGTCAAATATTGGGCTGGCAGCATCGCTAAGCCCATCGGTTACAGCAAACGATTTCCCCTGTTCAACAGAATAAATGTAAATCTTTTTGAAATTGGTGGTCATTATTTTTGTATAAGCAATCCAGCGCGAATCGGGCGACCAGTGACCAAAACTGTTGCGGAACGGACCGGGAAAATACAATTCGTCGGCATCAATTTTTTTAAGGGTTCCCGTTTCAACTTCAAGAATGTAAAAGTTACGTCCGTTATCGCTGAATGTGATGTGCTTTCCATTTGGCGACCACTCCGGGAAAGCATAAAATCCGGTGCCTGCAACAGGATAGATACGGGCATCGCTTTTGCCATCCTGTACCCTGATGTGTAGCTGATATTCCCCGTTTTTATCGGAAAAGTAAGCTATCGATTTTCCATCGGGCGACCATGACGGATGTTTTTCGTGAACCCCGGTGGTTTCGGTAATGTTGCGCGGATCTCCTTTTTCGGCAGGTACGGTTATTATTTCGCCCCTCACATCGAACACGGCACGCGAGCCTGTGGGCGAAATATGAGCGTATCTCATATTATCCTCGCCCTTAACAAAACGTGGGCGTAGTTCGGATAATTCAGCTCCGATGCCAATCTGCAATGTTTTTGTGTTTTTATCGCCGGTATTGAAAATATGAAGTTTCCCGGCCTGTTCAAAAATAATATTGTTGCCAAGCGAATTGGCTGAATTTACCGGAAAGTCATTGTAATGCGTAAGTTGCTCAAGCTCATTTTTATCCTGGTTCCAGCCGAAAAGATTAAATTCCCCATTCCGGTCGGAAAGAAAATAGATTGTATTTCCCATCCACATGGGATTCCAGTCGTTGCAGCGTCCTTCGGGTTGCGGAATTTTTATGGTTTTGTGGTCATCGAAATTAAATACCCAGAGGGTGGAAGTAGTGCCTCCCCGGTAATTTTTCCATTCCTGAAAACGAGGTGAGATGGGCGTGTACACCATCTGTTCTCCTTTGGGTGAATAAGCTGCCTGGTAGGCATTGGGAATAATCAGCCGGGTAGAAATACCCCCCGAAACGGGAACTGTAAACAACTGGGTATAGCGGTTTGAAAAATCTTCCCGCGGAGAAGCAAACAATACAGATTTCCCATCGGGATTGAAACCACGGACATAATCGTTTGACGGATGCCAGGTTAAGCGCTGCGGAATTCCCCCTTCGGTGGCAACAGTATAAATATCGGTGTTGCCATCATAACCGGCGCTAAAAGCAATAAGTTTACCGTCGGGCGAAAAAAACGGCCCCGACTCGGTGCCTGCATCTGAAGTTCGCCGCCGTGGATTCGATCCGTCGATGTTGGCCACCCATAAATCGTTGGCATAAATAAATGCAATGTGTGTTGAACTGATTGCAGGCTGATGCATCATTCGCGTATCGCTGGTATTTATGGCGAACAGAGTTCCGTTTAACAACAAAATAACTGAAAAGATTAAAATGGAAGAAAAAATAACTCGTTTCATAGTTTATTGATTTTTAATCGGTTTTTAGAAAAATAAACATTTATTGGAAAGCATCTGTAAGTTATGAATTTTTTATCAAACTTTTAACTGATTAAAGGGTATCTCTTATTGGAGAAAACAAAAGCAAATTACTACTTTTTTCAGATCAATGTTCACTTTTTCCTACCTTTAAAACCGCGACTTTAAACTCGAAACTCTAATGACCGATGTACACAACAAAGCAACCCGCAGCTGCAACTTGAACCACATCTTAGGGAAAAACACCAAACCCGAAAGATTGGTGCGGAAGTTTTTGTTTGCTGAAAGATCCCGATATATTTTTGAATGCAAAAATAAAAATAGGATGAGATTAAAAAGTAAAAATTTCGAGTGTGTTAAAGAAGATAATTCTGAGGAAGAAGATAGCAGACAATGGGAGGTTTCAAAAATAGTATTTGACGAGTTCAAAAAATACCTAAGTAGTAAAAATTATAAAGATGAATTAATTGAAAGGCAACTTGGATATAGTTCGTATTTTATGATGAATTATTTCTTTGTTTACGATGATGAGATGTCAATTTTAGCAACAGATGATACTACAATAAGAACATTTCTTGGGAATTGGTATATAAGAAAAAACTTGTCTCCAAATTTTAAAGAAATGAAAGAAATCCTTTCTGCGCTTTTCGATTTTTTTGAATTTATATGTAAAAAAGAATTTATTACTGTTGAGCAATTCGAAAAGATAAAACAAGTTTGCAAAGACAAAGATTGGTTTGAAAATAGACTGAAAACATACAAAACAACGGATAGGAATGCTTTTAAAGAGTGGATTGACGAATATAACTACGACTGGTAGAACTGCGATTACAAACTGGCCACTTTCTTTTTCCTAACTTTAAACTTTGAACTCTAAACTATATACTCCGAACTAAACCCCCTCTAATCTCCACTCTCCTCCCATGTTGCCGGCAGTCTTGCTTCGGGAAGATGGTGCAGGACTCCAAAATCGAAGGGCGACCAAATTGATGTTTCTATCGCCGCAGTTTTTAGCGCCTGGTTAACCCATACGTTGCAGGTTTTAAACAGCGAGAAACTGCCCCGGGCAGTAAAAAAGCTGTCGTTTATTGTGTAGCCTTTTATATCGATACGGTATATTTGACCTTCATAATCTTTTGTAAACGATTTGGAGATGTAGGCCACAAGCCGGTTGAGCTGAGCCGGACAGATTTTTGTTTTTCGCCACGCTGGTGATGTTTGTTTATAAGCTGTTACATGCATGGCCGTTGCACTTTTCAGAAAAAGTGCTGTGAAGGCGTTGGGCACGGTCAGGTCTTTCCACTGTGGGGTTTTGATGTAAAAGTTTTTGTCGCCCCAACCAAAGGCTACAAATTTGGTTCCGCGCGGAAGTTTTAGTTGTTTGGCAAATTCGCGTTCCAGGCTTTCCGCAGGGATAATTACATCGAGGTGAACACCGTTTGAGCTCACATAAACCTCTAATTGTTTTACACAGCTTATTGGCCTGGGCCGGGTTTTTACCAGCGACAGCACCAAGGCAGCCAGCATATACAGCCCAATAGCCACGATCAGCAAAAACAGCAGTTTTTTTAAAGCCTTAAAAATGGATTTCACAGCGGTTTTTATTTTTGATAAAAATAGTAAAACCAGGGCAGATGTTGGAGTGAATTTTATTTAATGCCAGCAAGAAAACTAGTTATTTTCAAGTCTTTGATAAGAAAGCGTCAAAGACAAGGCTTTCGAAGTTTTT
>JABMPI010000766.1 GCA_013203755.1 Bacteroidota bacterium | reverse complement strand
AATTCACTCAATTTCGATTGAGCATAATGAAATGAAGACATGTAAAGGTAGCTGTCATTTCGAATGAGGTACGAATGAGAAATCTGTCGTTTGAAAGAGAGATTTCTCCTCATTCTTCGTCGAAATGACAAGCAGCTTAAAATCTGTCATTGGCAGGCACAAAGCAATCTCATATCATTGAGTATAAGCATATCGAGATTGCTTCTCCGCCAGCGGATCGCAATGACGAAAAATCATTTTTCAGAGCAGACTCATAATTGCTTATTTTTCTGTTAGCTATGTAACTCGCTGAATAATCATTCTCTTGTATGAGATTTTTCTTATGCTCGTTTCATTTACAACTGTTAGCAAATACTTACATGGGTAGTTTTTTCCAAACCCCAACAAACAATAAAATCCACCCGGCGATAAAACTAAGACCCCCCAAAGGTGTAATCGCTCCCAACCATTTTATACCGGTAACAGACAAAAGATAGAGACTCCCGGAAAACAAAACAATACCTACTGTTAGACAAATCGCCGACCAGTTTATTACACTGGAAGGCATAGAAACAGACAATAAACCCACAAGCAACAAACCCAGCGCATGATAAAAATGATATTCAACACCGGTTTTATATACCTGCATCATTTCATTTGAAAAATGCGATTTCAATCCGTGCGCCCCAAAAGCACCAATCGCCACAGCCAGAACTAATAGGGCTGAAGCAGTCATAAGAATTATTTTGCTCATTTATTTCCTTTTAATAAAATAAAAGTAACCATTGAAACTGGAAAAATGTTTAGAGATCAAAAAAACAGGATAGTAAAGCACAAACTAATTCACCTCATCCCCTATCAAATCAAGGATGAGGTGAACAACAATATTCTTGCAATGGTTTGCTTAATTCGGTACAATAAGCTTAGCGAAAGCTTACCAATTCCTTTTAAAACTTCCCTTAAACAACAGCTTTACTCACTTTTTTCTCGTAAGCACCACGAAGCAGAATCGTAATATATCCATAACCTAATCCTAACAAACAGTAGATTAGCTCTGTTTTTGCGGCAATGGCAAAAGTTGCGTCGGGGACATACGACATAAACGCGAAGAAGGCACCTGCACCAACAAAAATGGCAGGAATAAAATCAAGCCATTTAACTTTTTCAAGAAAAATTACGGGAATAACTACTAAAAATACGGCAACAGGAAGGGCATAAAAACCCATTTCAGCGAAATTGCCACCAAGCATCATAATTGCAATTGACGCAACAATGCCCATTACATAACCCAAAAGCGTTTTTAATCCACCTTTTAAATCGCATCCGGCCAGGAAATACATCGCCCACGCCTGAAAAGCAATCCACCCAAAACCTGCATTTCCGACAGGTTCAACTTTTAGATGTAATAGCTGGTCGATTACTTGAATTGAACCTGCTAATAAAGCTACAAGAATAGGGATTGCAATAAATTTTTTAAAAGTCATAATTCTTAGTTTTTATTGTTTTAGTTTATTTTTTTACTCCATCAATTACTAACTCTTTATGCTAAAAATAATAAATGGTCTTAATTTACGGGGATTAGTTATTTGCTTGTTGCGGGGAGGGATATCAAATGAATGTTCCAGCTTAGACCTGAATACTTTCACCTTCTCTAGAAAATTTCAAAGATTTCTGAACGTTTTTTTAATGCAAATAAAAGAGGAATTAAGTTGCAGCCGTTTCCGACTGCAACTTAAAATATATTCAAATTTATTTCAGATCGTTATAAAGTTCAAATGCCTGAATGGAAGTTAACCCATCATGAACCACGGCTTTAACAGCTTTAATCATCGCGATAGGATTTTCTGCCTGAAAAACGTTACGTCCCATATCAACACCTGAAGCTCCATCGCTAATCGCTTTATATGCTACTTCCAATGCTTCATTTTCGGGTAGTTTTTTACCACCGGCAATTACAATAGGAACAGGACAAGCTGCAACAACTTTTTCAAATCCTTCTTCGCAATAATATGTTTTAACGAATGTGGCTCCATTCTCAGCACAAACTCTTGTTGCCAAAGACAAGTAACGGGCATCACGAACCAATTCTGTTCCAACCGCAGTAACACCTAAAGTAGGAATACCATATTTATTTCCCATATCAGCCGTATGCACCAGATTTCGAATAGTTTTAGCTTCGTATTTACCACCAATCGAAACCATAATTGCCATACAAGAGGCATTTAACCGAATGGCTTCATCAACATCAATAATACACTCATCATTCAATTCATTAAGAATTGTAGTTCCCGCAGAAAACCGTAACGAAATGGGTTTGTTAAATGTTGGAGGAATACAACTTCTTAAAATTCCTCTGGAACACATAATTGAATCTGCATGTTCAAGTAAAGGTACAATTGATAGATCAATACGTTCAAGCCCCGAAGTTGGCCCCATAATGTACCCATGATCGAAAGCAAGCATAACTGTTTTACCCGATTTTTTATTGAAAATACGCGACATTCTGTCCTTTATTCCCCAATCAGCATGTTCCAGTCCTTTCAGATAATATGATTGTTTGCTAACCGGAATGTTTATTCCATAATTGTCAGCATCTTTTAATCCTTCTGCATCTGCCATAATTTTTTCTTTTATGCGTTTTTATAATCTTTTAATTCCTTGTTCAAATGATCCAAAGATACAAGCCATCGAGGCTGCACCGGGATCAATGAATCCTATAACTTTTTCACCCAGATTTTTAGCTCTACCGAATTTGGCAATCATAGTTTTTGTTTTTTCGGCACCATCGGAAGCCGCTTTTGAAGCCGCTGCAAACATTGATTCAATTCCGGCGTCCTGATTACTTTCCATTGCTTCAACTGCAGGGATGAGCGCATCCATTAAGGTTTTATCGCCAATCCCGGCACCTGTTTGCTTTTGAACATTGGCAAGACCAGCCCTGAAAATATTTGCTACCCCTTTTGTATCTACTTCACCAGTTTCAACTCCGTCGTACATGCCCATTAACCATGAACCCATTAAAGTAGAAGTTGATCCACTTGCTTCGCTCATAGCTGCAAATCCAGCATCAGTAAACATCAATTTCAGATCAGTTGCCTGCTTCATTGACTCATTTACTGCATTCAGTGCGGTTACAATTGCAGTTCCATGATCACCATCTCCCGTTTGCGCATCCAATTCAGAAAAATATTTTTCTTTTAGTTTTACTTCACTAAATGCTGCATCAAACATATTTTTAAAATGGTTGATTCCTATTGTTTCACTCATGACAAAAACTTATCGTGTTACCCAATATGGCGCATTTGCCGGAGCTTTTATTAAATCCTTATGATCGGCATCAAGCTTGCAAAGAATCATCTGAAAACCACCCATTTCCTGTACGGTTAATAGTTCTCCTATTTTACCTGCCGATACATTAATTCCTTTTGACTCCAAAACATTATTTGCCTTTCTGAAAATAATATTCATTTCCATATGTGTAGTAGCACCTGTTCCATTAATAATCAACATTACATTGTCTCCACTTTTAGCTTCGGTATCTGTAATGAGCGGAAGTATCATTTTTTCAGCAGTTTCATCAGCCGAAAGAATTTTGCTGCGACCACCACCTGCTTCACCATGTTGTCCCATACCAATTTCCATTTCATCATCAGGAAGAACAGAGATTGCCCCACCATTTTGAGGATGGGTTGCACCGGTCATTGCAACTGCTAAAGTTGCCATTTGACCATTAAATCGTTCAGCTATTTCGGCAACTTCTTCCAGCGATTTTCCTTGTTCAGATGCTGCACCGGCAACTTTATAAAGTGGAATACATCCACCAAGGCCACGTCGATCTGCTTCAGGAGTATCCAATCCGGCACTAATATCTTCGTGTGTAAGAAGCATTTTTACATTAATACCTTCTCTTTCGGCCATTTGCATCGCCATGTTAGCACTCATTACATCTCCGGCATGGTTTAAAACCACCAATAATATACCGGCATCGCGTTTAAACATCCTTAAAGCCTCCAATACCTTTGGAGCACCCGGAGCAGCAAAAATATCACCAACAACACTGGCATCCAGCATTCCCTCTCCAACAAAACCACTAATTGCCGGTTCGTGACCGGCTCCTCCCATTGAAACAATGGCTACCTTGTCTGATGATTTAGGATTGGTACGTACAACAATTTTTTTTGATTCCAGCTTAACTACATCTTTATAAGCAAGAGTATATCCCTCTAACAACTCAATTGTAAGGTCATTCGGGTTATTTATAAATTTTTTCATTATCATATCGATACTTGTTAATTGATTATTGGTTTTTTAGTTGTTTTTAAATTCCATTAGTTCAATAGGAATTCCTTCCTCTACAATAAATGCTACCATTAGCTCTTCTCCTGCAGGAAAAGGTTCCACAAGAATTTCTTTCCCTTTCATGGCTTCTTCCAACGAAGGTACTTCATATGCAATATGTGGCACAGTTTGAAGCAACTCTGGCATAGGACTTCCTTCTTCAAATCGAAGAAACTCAATTTTATTCGGGCTATTATTGAAATCTGTTAAATATAATTTCATTGGCTCTGCATACGACTCACCTTCTTGTGTGATTGTAGTTGGAACTCCAAAATGGTTTATTTTTCTCATGATATTTAGTTTTTTTGGTTAATTAAAATACGATTGTATTGTTGGAAAATTTAAGTGCATCGGGATGGTGCGGAGTTGCATATTCTGAGATAATGGCTCCTTTTGGTCCGGCGATAATGTAATGCCACGATCCAATACTACTCAGCGTAGAAAGTTCACCTTCTTCTAATAATTTGCAATTTCTGCTAAGGGCTCCTCCGTTTTTAATTTGGCTCTCAGGAATTTTCACAGGCATAGGTTCAGTTGCTTCGCCTTCTCCAAAGAAATAAGCAGAACCATGTCTAATCTGCCATGTTTCCATTTTTGATGGAACATCACCAACTGCATTGTGCTTGTGTTCCACCAACATCTGCCCGGGCAAAAGGAGAATATCATGTCCAAAGTAACCATGCTCAACATTATTAACCCAAAAGATACCTCCCATACCAACGGTTGCAAAATCTTTCTGAGCAAAATCACTTACCCAAAATTCATCCGATTTCATTATAGGAGTAACAGGATCCCCATAATATCTCATTAATTCAAAATAAGCCTCTTTTGCTGCTACCTTATCGAATGCACCGTCTTTGTAAAAATTAGTTTGTTTTAGTTTCATCATAGTAGCTTCATTTTTAAAGTTCGTGTCTGATACTTGCTCGTTCTTCTCACTCTGATTACAATTGCAAGAGCTAATTATAACGGCAAAAATTGCAATCAACATTAAGTTTTTAATTAAATTCATCATGTAAATTATTTTAATATTTAAGTTTAAGATCTATCTAGTCTTAGCAAGAAAACTCCAAATACTGCGTTATTCTCGTTTTGAAAACAGTCATTCACAAAAGTGAACTCCTTGATTTTCAAAACTTCGAAAGCCTTGTCTTT
>JABMPI010000765.1 GCA_013203755.1 Bacteroidota bacterium | reverse complement strand
AATAAATGAACTCGCTTTAATCTAGTACTGAATCGTTCCATTGTCATTATTTAGGGTATCCAGCCGTTGTTCCGATGCCTGAATATTTTTTACAGACATAAAAAGTTTGTGATCAATTTTGTCGAGCTGATTTAAATGGGTAAGTACATCGAGCGACAAAAGTCGTTTCACCAACGAGTTGGAATGCAGTATAAAACCATTTGCATCGAAAGTAAGCATTCCGGTTGCTGCGTGTTCTATTAATGCCTGAAAATACTGTTCCTGCTGCCGGTTTTCAATCTGTATTTGTTGAATTTGTTTGTTTACTTTATTTAAACTTTTATTGAGTTCAACAATGGTTTTATTGTTTGTTTTTTCAGGAAAAGAGAGGGTAGAATCTTCGTTTTGAATAGCATCGAAAAAATAGAATAATCGGCGGTTAGTCGCATTCAAAAACCAAACTAAATTTACAGTTTGAACGATTAGTGCAATAACTGGAACGACAGAAAGCAGGTACATTTCTTTTTTAAAAATAATCCAACCCAGCAAAAGCGAAAGAGCCACCAAAATTAGCACACGAACAAGTAGCTGAACGTACAAATTTTTACTAATCATATCCCGTATTTTTTAATTTTATTATACAAGGTCTGGCGTGTAATCCCCAATTGTTCAGCCGCTGAACTCATGTTGCCGGCGCATTTATCAATTTCATTTACAATCATCCGTTTTTCCATCTCTTCAATGGTCAGGTGTTGTTCATCGTATTTACCCGACATTACCGGACGGAGAAAAAAATCATCCGGTTTTAATACCATTGAATCACCTAAAATTACAGCCTTTTCGATGGTATGTTGAAGTTCACGAATATTGCCTGGCCACTGATATTTAAGCAATTTTTCTTGGGCTGCCTGATTAATTTTTAGCCCATGTTTTTCGTATTTCGAGGTAAATTTTTTCAGAAAGGAATCGGCCAAAACAATAATATCGTTGCCTCTTTCTCTCAACGGCGGAACTTCTATTTGAATGGTATTTATCCGGTATAAAAGATCTTCGCGGAAAAGCCCCTCTTCAACCATTTTCGGCAGGTCTTTATTTGTTGCACAAACCAACCGAATGTCAACCGGAATTGTTTTGTCTGACCCCAAACGCATAAACCGGCGATTTTGAATGGCTGCTAATAATTTCGCCTGAAGATGAAATGAAAGGTTTCCTATTTCATCGAGAAAAAGCGTGCCTTTATTTGCCGTTTCAAATTTACCTGCGCGATTTTCGCGGGCATCGGTAAACGCACCTTTTACATGGCCAAACAGTTCGCTCTCAAAAAGTGTTTCGCTAACTGCACCCATGTCGACACTCACCATAACTTCGTGACATCGCAACGACGAACGATGGATTTCGCGTGCAATCAACTCTTTTCCTGTTCCGTTTTCGCCGGTAATAATAATATTGGCATTGGTTTTTGCCACTTTCCTAACCATGCTCATCACCTGCATTAATTGTGGCGACGACCCAATAATATATTTCTGATCGCGGTTTAATTCCTCTTTTAATCCCTGCTCTTTTTGTTTGAGTTGCCCAACCTCCTTTTTCGAAAAATTTAGCTGAATAGCAGATTTTGCTGTTGCCAACAATTTGCTGTTTTCCCATGGTTTTGAGATAAAATCTGTTGCTCCCTGTTTTAATGCTTTTACCGCCAATTCAACATCGCTATAAGCAGTAATCAACACTACCGAAATATCCGGGTTGCTCTTTTTAATATGGTTAAGCCAGTACAAACCTTCATTTCCAGAGTTTATTCCAGCCTGAAAATTCATATCTAAAATAACCAGATTATATTCTTTACTTTTTAATTCGGAAGGAATAAGGTTGGGATTGGAAATTCCATGTACATAATCGAACTCTGGTACGAATAAAATTTCTAAGGCACTGATAATACTTTTGTTATCGTCAACGATTAAAACATTGCCTTTTACCATCGTGAATTTTTATTCAAACTTAAACGCTTTCAAATTGAAAAACAATAGAGTGTAAAATATTTTTACACTTGGCTGTCTATTATTTTAACGAAACCTATTAACAGGTATTTATAAACGACTGTACTTTTGGCACTTGTGTTTCTGGCATTGTTCTGGCTTACAAATCGGAAATCAAAAATTACGCAATGCAGTTTAAACAGCTCATCTCAATAATTCTATTTGTTTTCTTAACCGGAAGTTCATTAAACGCTCAGCAAAACTGGAGCTTGAATAAATGTATTTCTTATGCCATAGAAAACAACATTAATTTAAAGGAATATGATATTCTAAATAAATTATCGCTGGAAAATTTAAACCAATCTAAACGAAATCTATTACCTGGAATTAGCGGGTCAACATATGCCAGCCTCAATTATGGACGTTCAGTCGACCCAAATACAAACGATATTGTAAACACTCAATTTTTTAATAATTCTTACGGCATTTCCTCTTCCATTTCAATTTTTAACGGATTCAATCTTCAAAACCAAATAAAGTATCAGAAATTCAGAAAACAGATATCGGAGTTTAACCGTTTAAATGCCATCGACGATTTGGCTTTTGCTGTAATGACTTACTATTTTGATGTAATTTTTTACGAAGGATTGTTGGAAATTGCCATGGAACAGGTTGAAGCAACCAGGTTGAATTTAAAAACGGTGGAACGAAAAGTTGAGGTTGGAATAAAGGCCAAAAGCGACTTATTGGAAATGCGGGCAAATTTTGAAAAAGAGGAACTAAACAAAATTAAGATTGAAAATTTTGTGGAAACAAAAACGCTTCAACTAAAGCAACTAATGAATTTTGTATCGCCAGAGAAAATGGAGTTGACATGGGAAAACACCAGCGTATTTTACGAACAAGTTGAAAATCCGCAAACCCTTTTTGATCAGTTTACTCAATGGTCTCCTTTCTACAAATCATTTGAATCGAACCTCAAAGCCACTGAAAAAAATCTATCATTAAGTCGTTCGCAATTGTACCCTTCCCTTTCCGCAAGTGGTTCGGTAAATACCGGATACTACCAAACCAATGTTGACGAAGCTGGGGAAACTATTCAATTTGGCAATCAGTTTAAAAACAACAGAAGTCAGTATCTTGGAGCCTCACTCAGAATCCCGATTTTTGCAAAATGGAACAATCGTTCTTCAGTAAAAAAGGCCAAGCTGGAAATTGAGCGGGCAAAAGCAGTACTTGACGATCAGAAACAAAAATTATTTTTTGGGATGGTAAACGATTTAACCAACCTGGAAGCTCTTTACAAAGAACACATGCAATATGAAAAACAAGTGGAAGCTGACAAGCTGGCTTTTCGGGCAGCAGAAAGAAAATTTGAAGAGGGCTTAATTAGCGTGGTCGATTTCTACATCGCAAAAAACCGTCTGGCAAATACAGAGAGTCAGGTTTTACGCTCGCAAACATTATGGGAGATAAAAATGAAAACTGTTGAATTCTATCGGGGTAAACGATTTTGGGAAAACTAAAGAAAGAGTGCAGTCGCAGTTTCAGTAAAAACAGTAAGAAAGAAAAATTAAAAACATAAAAAATCGAAGATATGTCAATGGACAAAGCAATTGAAAAGAAAAAGGGGTTGAAAATGAAACACATTATCTGGATAGCTGGAGGGCTTGTAATTGCATTCCTCCTTTATCAGGTAATTTTCTCAGACCACAGCTCAGTGTATCGTGCGGAAAAGGACAAACTAACTATCAGTTCTGTGGAAGACGGACTTTTTAACGACTACATAACTTTAATTGGGCAAGTTGAGCCAATCTCTACCATTTATCTGGATGTGGAGGAAGGTGGTAAAGTAGAGGAAATTTATATTGA
Source organism: Bacteroidota bacterium (assembly GCA_013203755.1). Lineage (GTDB taxonomy): Bacteria > Bacteroidota > Bacteroidia > Bacteroidales > Prolixibacteraceae > Draconibacterium. The sequence goes on along the minus strand of JABMPI010000765.1, from coordinate 1,083 downwards.
AGAGGGCGAAATGCTGAAAAAGGTGATGTTATTCTGAAGTTGAAGAACAACGACTTGAGCACCCAGATTATGAACAGCGAATCAAGCATGGCCTATCAATCAAACGAACTTCGAAACACCCAGATTAGAATGGAACAACAGCAGATTAATAACCGCCGCTCTAAAATTGAGGTTGATTTGCTGATTACGCAGGCAGAAAGAAAGTACAAACAATACGAGACTTTGTTTAAGGAAGACCTTGTAGCCAAAGAAGAATATTTACGTGCCAAAGAAGATTACGAACTTTCTTTAAAACAAAAAGAACTGACTTATCAGCAGTTTGTGCAGGATTCGATTTTTCGTTCAAACCAAAAACAAACCATGGATGAGAGTTTGACGAATATGCGCCAGAATTTGATTATGGCCAAACGTAGGCTGGAGAATTTAAATGTAAAAGCTCCAGCCGATGGGCAACTTGGACTTCTTGATGCAGAAATTGGTCAGTCTATTTCTCGCGGCCAACGTCTTGGATTGCTTCATATTTTAACCGATTTTAAAATCAAAGCCCTACCAGATGAGCATTACATCGACCGTGTGAAGCGGGAACTAAATGCTTCGTTCGACCGTAACGGTGTTGATTACTCGTTAAAAGTAAGAAAAGTTTATCCAGAAGTTCGCGACGGACAGTTTGAAATAGACATGGTTTTTACAGGACAAAAGCCTGAGAATATCAGAACCGGGCAAACCTATCACACCAAACTTGAATTAGGGCAATCTGAAGAAGCGATTTTAATATCAAAAGGAGGATTTTTCCAAAGTACCGGTGGACAATGGGTTTATGTTTTAAATGAAAATGAAACAGAAGCCGAAAAAAGAAGTATCAGAATTGGAAAACAAAATCCTCAATATTACGAAGTTTTGGAAGGATTAAAAGCAGGTGAGAAAGTGATTACATCGAGTTACGATCTGTTTGGAGATAATGATAAGATCGTTTTTAAATAGTCTTAGCAAGAAAACTCCAAATACTGCGTTATTCTCGTTTTGAAAACAGTCATTCACAAAAGTGAACTCCTTGATTTTCAAAACTTCGAAAGCCTTGTCTTT
>JABMPI010000764.1 GCA_013203755.1 Bacteroidota bacterium | reverse complement strand
GGTTAGGACGCCAGGTTTTCATCCTGGTAGCAGGGGTTCGAATCCCCTACGGGCTACCAATTAAAAAAAGAAAGAAGTAAAATGGCAAATCATAAGTCAGCTTTAAAAAGAATACGTCAGAGCGAGAAGAAAAGAGTTCATAACAAGTATTACGCAAAAACAACTCGTAATGCTATAAAAGCTCTACACAGTACTTCTGATAAAGAGGAAGCAACAAAATTGTATCCTGAAGTAATTTCTATGATTGATAAATTAGCAAAAAACAACATCATTCATAAAAACAAAGCTTCCAATCTTAAATCGAAAATTACTGTAAAAGTAAATTCTTTGTAAGACAAAAAAAACACTAGATATAGAAAACCTCTCCAATTTTTGGAGGGGTTTTTTTATGTCTTGAAATTACAAATTGCCACTTTTTAAAAAGGAATATAATAGTTACTTTTAAAAATAACTCTACGGCAAATGAACGAATACAAAAAACTAAGCATAAAAGAGTGGGCAGTTGAAGACCGGCCACGTGAAAAACTACTTTCGAAAGGAGCACGCCTGCTAACTGATGCAGAGCTAATTGCCATATTAATTGGCTCTGGCAATACAGACGAAACAGCGGTTGAACTCTCCAGGCGGATATTATCTTCTACCGATAATAATTTAAATGAATTAGGCAGAAAAGGAGTCGATTTTCTAAAATCGTTTAACGGAATTGGCGAAGCAAAAGCCGTTTCTATTATTGCAGCTATAGAATTAGGCAAGCGACGTAAGGAAGCCGAAGTATTCAATAAAAATCAAATTACCGGGAGCAAAGATGCTGCTGATTTCTTTCAGCCATTAATAGGCGACCTAAACCACGAAGAATTTTGGATAATGCTTTTGGATCGTGGAAACAAAATTCTAGATACTTTTATGGTTAGCCAAGGTGGAATTACCGGAACTGTAATTGATGTACGACTAATCCTTAAAACGGCTCTGGACAAACTGGCAAGCTCAATAATTCTTTGCCATAATCACCCTTCGGGAACTATGCAGGCTTCTGATGCCGATATTAAAATCACCACAAAAATAAATAGTGCAGCAAAAATTATGGATATTTCGGTGCTCGACCATATAATTATTGGCAATAACGAGTATATTAGTTTTGCAGACGAGGGAATACTAAACTAATTTAAAACCACATACTATGATTCTAGTTTATTCAGAAGAGATTACTCCACGCATTAAATACATTGCGGAACTCATTTTCACACAAATCCTACAGGTAGAAGTGACGTTTACTACCAACTCTTCTGATTTTGAAAAATCTTCTCTGGCAAAAATTAATTATTCCTTCCAGAAATTCAACAATGAATTTTATATTAAGCCTCACCGATTAATGCATAGCAAAGCACTAATAACACCAACAATTAACTCGGTTTGGTACGAAGGCGAAAGGTATTTCTTTGAGAGTTCAGAAGATTCAGTTTTTCCATTCGAACCATTTGCTGCTTCGTTTTATCTGGTTACCCGGCACGAAGAGTACATGGAACAAAACCATGATAAACTAGATCGCTACCCGGCTGAAAGAAGTATACTTACAAAATACAACCTCCTTAAAAAACCAATTGTAAATATTTGGGCCAACCTGATTGCTGAAAAACTGCAAGAAAAATTTCCGGAATTAGTATTCCCTGAAAGAAAATTTAAATTTCTATCAACCATCGACATAGATAATGCATGGGCTTATTCACACAAAGGATTTTTGAGAACTTTTGGTGCGCTCGCAAAATCCATTACACAAGGGAATTTTCAAGAATTGAAATCACGACTGAAAGTTCTGACCGGTGTAGAAAATGATCCTTACGACTCATACAAATATCTTGACTCTGTATTTAACGGAAATGAGGACAAAGTAAAATTCTTTTTCTTACTGGGCGATTATGGGCGATACGACAAAAATCTATCACATAAAAACAAACATTACAAAAAGCTAATTCGAAAAACAAAAGAGAAATACGATATTGGAATACATCCTTCGTTTGCATCGAGCCAAAAAAAGGGAAATAAAAAAGTTAAAATCGAAAAGCAGCGTTTAGAATCGATTAGTAAAGAGGGAGTTCAAAAAAGCCGTCAACATTTTTTGAAACTTAAATTACCAAAAACCTATCGCCAATTAATTAAAGCCGGAATTACTGAAGATTACACAATGGGTTACTCTACACAGCCAGGTTTTAGAGCTGGAATTTGTACTCCTTATTATTTTTACGATTTAAAAAATGAGGCAACAACAAATCTATTAATTGTCCCGTTTCAGATTATGGACGGTACTTTGCACCATTATTTAAAACTTGAACCTAAAGAAGCTTTCCAGGAAATTGAAAATATTATGCAAGAAGTTAAAAATGTTGGTGGTACATTTGTAAGTGTTTGGCACAACGAAACAGTAAACAATACTGGACTTTGGCAGGGTTATCAGCCAGTTTTTGAAAAAATGAATAAAATAGGCTTTGAGTGGGCGAACGCTACAAATGAATAATACATTTAATTTACAATATATAAAACATGAAGATGTTGATTCTAACAAATGGAATCGATGTATTGACAAGGCACCAAATTGTCGTATTTATGGCTACGATTGGCACCTCGACAGAACGGCTATAATTTGGGATGCACTGGTTTGGGGCGATTACGAATTTGTAATGCCGCTCCCCTTCCGACAAAAATGGGGAATTCGGTATTTATACCAACCCCTTTTTTCCCAGCAATTGGGAATTTTTCCTTCTCCTCCAAATAATATTGCAGTACTATTTTATACTGAACTAAGCAAAAGATTTCGCTTTTCCGATTCTCACCTCAATTCAGAAAATACTGCTTTAAAAGATTTAAATGAAATTACTTTTTTAGCTCGCAAAAACTATCTGCTCCAATTGCTCCCAAATTATAAAGAATTGGCAGGTTCCTTTTCGAAAAACACAAAACGCAATCTTATAAAAGCAGGTAAAAACAATTTACATCTTATTACAGGAATTCGATTAGAAGAATATTTAGAATTTAAAAAGAAAAACCTACCCATAAAACTGACTACAAAGGAACTTGAGAGTTTAAAAAGTATTATCGCATTGGGGCAATATAAAGGATTTGGTGAGATTTACGGAGTTTACACACCCGACAATGAATTGTGCTCTGCCGTATATTTCTGCCACTGGAAAAACCGTATTATTTATATGAATGCGGCATCAAACGAACGAGGGAAAGAGCTGGGCGGCATGTATTTTTTAGTCGACAAATTTATACAGAAATATGCAGGAGAGAATATTACTCTCGATTTTGAAGGTTCGATGTTACCCGGAGTAGCACGATTTTATCACGGTTTTGGAGCAACTCCCGAAACCTATTTTCAACTTAAATTTAATCGTTTACCTTTGCCCTTAAAGTGGTTAAAACGATAGTAAAAGAATGAATAAAATTCCACGTTTTGTTAGCAAACAAATTGGTCGGCTGTTGTCGGAACAAACGCTTTTTAAAACCATTTCACCTATTTTTCTTCCTTTCTATCATGTTGTTAGCAATCAAAAATTACCATACAGATTAAACTACCCTTACCAAAATTCTATTCAATTTGAAAAAGAACTTGACTATTATTTAAAACATTTCAAAGCCGTTCCTTTGGAATATTTAATCGAAAATCCACATTCAAACAAAAAAGTTTTTCATATAAGTTTTGACGACGGATTGCGTGAATGCGCAGATGTAATTGCTCCAATATTATTGAAAAAGGGAATTCCTGCAACATTTTTTGTCAATTCAGGGTTTACTGATAACCGAGTACTTTTCCACCGATATAAAGCAAGTCTAATTCTCTCTGAATTAATGACGGAGCCAAATTCAAAAGCTGAATTACTTTTAAAAAATAATGGGTTAAACCGTGAGAACATCCTTCAAGCAGATATTACAAAAGTTGATGTTTTGGATGAAACTGCAGATATTTTAGGAATCAATTTTAATGAATTCCTGAAAAATAAAAATCCATACTTAACATCGAAACAAATCTCAAAACTAAAAGAACAAGGATTTACCATTGGCGCACACAGCGAAAATCACCCTGAATTTTGGCAAATTTCGGAAGAAGAACAATTAAGTGAAATAAAACAAAGTATGACCTGGGTAGTTGAAAAATTTAATCCAACAATAAAAACCTTTTCATTTCCCTTTACCGATTCTGGTGTTTCGCTAAATTTGCTTCAAAAATTAAAATCGCAAAATATTTGCGACCTTACTTTTGGCACTGCCGGATTAAAATACGATGAGTGCGAAACGCATTTCCAACGTTATCCTGCAGAACAAAAAGGGGATTTCAAGTTGAATTTAAAAACCGAATGGGTGTATTATCTCCTTCGAAAAACAATAGGGAAAGCAACAGTAAAACATTGAATTTAAAAATAGAAAAAATACGGTTAGATGAATTGGAAAGTTTTGTGAATAGCGAAACTTATAAGCAATTTAATATTGTTCCAATTACACCTCAACGTACCAGATCTTATATTAATAACCCCAATGCACAAGCCGCCGATGTGGTTTTATACTTAGCTTTTTTAGAAAACAAATTAATCGCATTTCGAACACTTTTTGCGGGAAAAGTAACTTCCGAAAATCAACAAATTCGTTTTGGCTGGTGCAGTGGGAATTGGGTGCATCCTGATTTTAGACGACAAGGTTTTTCGGAACAACTGTTAACAGAAGCTTATACGGATTGGGGAAGAAAATTAATGTTTACCAATTACGCCCCAAACTCTGAAGAACTATATCTCAAAACCGGCTGGTTTAAACCCATTCATCAATTTAATGGAGTTCGTGGCTACCTGTTTCCCAAAACCGGAAAACTAATTGCACGAGCCAAAACAAATGGATTTTTAAAATTACTATTTATAGTTATCGATCTTTTTATTTCAGTGGCGACCCATCTTCGTTTATTATTCTTTGCAAAGAAAACCCCAAATAATATCCGATTTGAAACACTTTTAAATCCCGACGAAGAGTGTTTTCAATTTAATAAAAAACAACTACTACACAATATTTTTGAAAGTGGGAATGAAGAGTTACGGTGGGTTTTTCAATTCCCATGGATTTCGGAAACCGACAATTCTTTTTTAGAAAAATATCCCTTTTCATCCTACTCAATGTCATTTTATTACAAAACTGTTAAGGTATTTATTGAAAATAAATTTGCGGGTTACTTTATATTTTCGGTGCGCGAAGGACATTTAAAGACTTTGCACTTTAACGTTCGCGAAGGAATTGAAAAAGAAATTGCCAATTTTCTTAAACAGTTTTGCCGTAAGTATAAAATTGAGATTATTACTGTGTACAATTCGGAGGTAGCAAATCGAATTATTGAACGAAAATTCCCATTTTTGCACGTGAAAAAATATGGGCAAAAAATTTATGGCTCATTCGAAATAAATAAAAACAACAAATTACAGTTTCAGGACGGTGATGGAGATGTAATTTTTACTTAATAGTTAAAAAATGGAGATAAAAATTTTAGGCAACAATCATTCAATTTTAGACCAATATCTTGCAGAGATTAGAGATGAAACCATTCAAAAAGACCCTCTGCGTTTTCGTGAAAATATGTACCGAATTGGCGAAATATTTGCCTACGAAATAAGTAAGTCGTTAGAGTTTAAAGTAAATGACGTAACCACTCCACTTGGAATCGCAAAGGTTCCACAATTAACTAACCAGCCGGTTTTAGCAACCATTTTACGCGCCGGACTTTCCATGCACAACGGTTTGCTTAAAATATTCGACCGTGCTGAAAATTGTTTTATTTCAGCTTTTAGAAAATATACAGAAAATGGTGGATTCGAAATTGAGTTCGAATACATGGCTTCGCCATCATTAGATGATAAAGTTGTTATTCTATCGGATCCAATGTTGGCCTCCGGCAAATCGATGGAGATTGCTTACCAGGCTCTATTTAGCAAAGGAACACCAAAACATGTACACTTGGTTGCAATAATTTCAAGTAAACCCGGGGTTGATTCTATAGTAGAAAATATAAAGGCTGATAACGTAACACTTTGGTTGGGTGCAGTGGACGAAGGAATGTCTTCAAAATCATACATTATTCCCGGATTGGGCGATGCAGGTGATTTAGCTTACGGAGAAAAGATTGATTCGCATTAAATATTATTGACTAAAAATCAAAAAAAATCTGGAACTTTATATAAAAGGCTCCAGATTTTTTTTTTGAATATACCTACCGACTAAAAATAAACCTCAACAGTTACATTTTCGCGGTCAAACCCTTTGTCTTTTAGAATTTCCATGGCATCGAAAATCATATCGCTGTTTCCACACAAATAAAAACATGTATTTTCGCTAAACTCCGCTTTTTTCAAGTATTCGGTTAAGCGACCTTTAAAATCTGCATTTTCGTCGCGCGATGCACAAATAGTAAATCTCTTATTTTCATAAGTATCTTTTTCGTAAGCTTCACTCGCATAACGAACTCCATGAATTACTTCATAATCTAATTCAGGATAACTTTTAACCATACTATGAAAAGGTGCAATTCCGGTTCCGCTGGCAATAAAAACATGTTTGTGAGAATCTAGTCTCTTTTCATCCAGTCCGAATTTTCCAAATGGCCCGTGAACTTCAACCATTTCACCCTTTTTTAAATGCTTTAATTTGGGCGAAAAATAACCACCATCCACTTCTTTTACCAGAACTTCTAAATTATCTCCCTCTTCGGCACTGTAAATAGAATATTCGCGACTTTGATAATCTCCCTGAATTGAAAGAGAAATGTGCTGACCGGCAACAAACTTGAATCTACTTTTAGGAAGTGTTAAAACAAATGTATTCTCTGCTAAACTTCTTAAATCTTCAACTTTATAGTAATTTGTATTTATCTGAACTTCTGGTTTCATATCTATCATCATCGTGTATTCCTTTAAAATTGTTGCAAAAATATAACGGATTTACAATAAAAGACTTTTTAGTGTTTTTATTCGTACGTATTATTATAAAATTAACCGATTATTAACACAATAGTTCGCTATTCCCAACGTATTTTTAATAGATAAATTTGATAAGTCATACATAATCAACCTCAGAATCAAAAATCATTAAAATAAATTTACGTAATGAAAACCTTAATCGTCTATTCTACAACTCACGGCTGCACCGAAAAAACTGCAATCAAAATAAAAGAGTTTCTAAAAGAAGATACAATTCTAGTCAATTTAAAAGAGAATTCAAATCCTGAGTTAGACAATTTTGAACGTGTAATAATTGGAGGCTCCATTCATGCAGGGCAGATTCAGAAAAGAGTAAAAGTATTTTGCCAAACCAATTTACAGGAATTAAAATCGAAAGAGCTGGGTTTGTTTATTTGTTGTATGGAAGATGGAGAAACCGCACAAAAACAATTGTTAGACGCTTTTCCAAATGAGCTCCATGAATTTGCCAAAACTTCAGCTTATTTGGGAGGTGAATTTGACTTTGAACGTATGAATTTTTTTCAGCAGTTAATCGTTAAAAAAGTGGCTCATGTAAAAGAAAGCACTTCGACTGTAAACGATATATCTATTCGAAAATTTTCGAGGCAAATGACTACAATTTTTAATCCGTTTCTATTTCTGGTCTAGAATTTAAGATAAAAATCACGGGTCAACTCTTTATACGAATCGGTATAATCAGAGCCATCTTCTAAATAAATTTCTAAATTATTTATTGCAGGAATCAGATTTTCTTTTGTAAACTCCATCAAAAACCGATTGCTTTCCTTTTTTGAATTCGGTTTTACTTCGGTTAGTCGCGCCAAAAATAAACCTTTTTGTTTTGCTAATTCAATAAATTCATTCCCTGCGATATTGGGTAAAATTACTGCTAACCTACCCTTCTCCTTCAACAAATTTAAAGCACCACTTATTAATTCCGAAAAGGACAATAAATCGTTGTGCCGTGCAATCGCCCGATTCTTAATCTCATTTTTATAGCTGTTTGAGAAGAAAGGTGGGTTGGAAACAATCAAATCGAATTTATTGTTGCAACTATTTTTAAAATCTTGAAATGCCACATTTTCAATCGAAACCCTCTCTTCCCACGGAGAACTCTGAACGTTTTCGCCGGCTTCCTCAGCGGCATTTAATTCAATTTCAATTCCTACCACTTTCGCCGTAGAACGTTGCGCCAGCATGAGTGCAATTAAACCGGTTCCAGCACCCACATCCAAAATATTTTTTGTTTCGGCAATATTTACCCAGGCGCCAAGAAGAGCCCCGTCGGTTCCAACTTTCATGGCCGATTTTTCCTGAATAATTTTGAATTGTTTAAATTGAAAATAATTGTTTCTACCCATTACATGATAAATCTTTTTAAACCATTTTTTAGCAACAGAACATTAAAATTTAATAATAATCACAACTTGTAATGACCGAATTTCAAATAGGTTAAAACTTGTGCAAAATGTACATCTGTAAATGCATCAACTGTTTTAAGTTTAATTACAACTTTGTCTTCCACCAACAAGTCTATTCGATATCCATGATCCAGCTTAATATCTTTATAAACAATTGGTAATGGTTTCTCTTTTTCAACTTTAAGTCCTTCCGATTTCAATTCAAAATATAAACACTCTTTGTAAGCCGATTCCAATAATCCTGGACCAAGTGCCTTGTGAATTTCAATTGCTTTTCCAATGATCAGGTTTGAGAGTTCATTTTCATTCATAATACTTTGAGTTTCTTGGTGATTCCTCTGAGAAACTTTGTGTAACTATAAAACTACACAAAGTTTCTCAGAGAATTCTCAAAGTATCACAAAGGAAAAAATATTGTTAAAATTTTTCAAACGCTCCCAATCCAAAAAGTGCGAAGTCGTATTTTATTGGATCGCTGGAATCAAACTTTCGGAGGGTATTTGTAATCTCTTCCACTGCTTTCCAATCGTTTGATTTACGTTGCAAAATCTCTAATTTACGACCTACATTTCCGGTGTGAACATCTAACGGCAACATTAATTCCGATTGCAGTATTCCTTCCCAAATTCCAAAGTCTACTCCACTTCTGTCGTTTCTTACCATCCAACGCAAAAACATATTTAATCGTTTTCCCGAAGATCCTTTTTGTACATTAGAAATGTGTTTCCGAGTTCGTTCGCCTGAAGTTTCAAAAAATATTTCGTAAAAATAGGACAGACTTGATTTTACTGAAAGTTCATTTTGAAAACCATTCTCAAAAACCGTTTGTAAACCACCGTGATTTCTATAGATATTTTTTAGGGAGTGAATAAAATAGATACAATCGTTGCCATTAAAAGTACGATGAACAAAGTGTTCCATCCTGTTTATTTCTGAATTGGAAGCATTTAGAATAAAATCGTGTGGTTGATTTCCCATTAAAGACATCAATTTTTCTGCATTTTTAATTATTGATGTACGATTTCCCCATGCAATTGTAGCTGTTAAAAAACCAGCGATTTCTATATCTCCTTTTAATGTAAATTTTCTGGGAACTTGTATTGGGTCGGTTTCAATAAAAAAGGGCCGATTGAATTTTTTCACTTTTTCGTCGAGAAAATCTTTTAAATCTGCAAGTTCTTCTATACTCTCATTCATGCATTCAAACCTTCACGCATTTCTGCATTATTCAATCACTCCGTCTTTTATATGAATGATTTTATCCGAACGATCGGCAAAATTATCGTCGTGGGTTACGATAATAAAAGTTTGTCCAAAATCGTCGCGCAATTTAAAAAGCAATTCGTGTAATTCATCGCGATTCGAAGAATCCAGATTTCCCGAAGGTTCATCGGCTAAAACTACGGAAGGACTATTTACCAATGCCCGTGCAACTGCCACGCGCTGTTTTTCGCCACCCGAAAGTTCGGACGGTTTGTGCTCAATCCTGTCGGTTAATCCCAAATATTCTAACAATTCCAAAGCTCTTTTTTCAGCTTCGGCTTTCGATTTTTTTGCTATAAAAGCAGGAATACAAACATTTTCCAACGCTGTAAATTCGGGTAACAAATGGTGAAATTGAAAAACAAAACCTATCTCCTGATTTCGGAAAGTTGCCATCTCTTTTTCAGAGAACGTTGAAATATCTTTTCCGTTAAAAAATATTTCCCCGCTATCGGGTTTACTTAAAGTTCCTAAAATTTGAAGTAATGTAGTTTTGCCAGCGCCACTTGCACCAACAATCGAATGGATTTTTCCTTTTGGAATTTCAAGATTAATACCTTTTAAAACCTCAATATTCCCAAACGACTTTTTTATGTTTTGTGCTTTAATCAAGTGCTGCGTATTTTTTAAATAAACTTAAAATTTAAAGGATTATTATTTCCCTTACCACATAAAAAATGTATAAACTCAATAAAATTATACCGGTAAACTTACCCACTCTCCATCTACTAAATATAAGTAGTACAAATAGTAGTATCACCGAAGCAAACAATATAATTGAAGAACTGGTTAAATCGCCACCTGTAGAAATTGATCCTCCGGAAAGAAGCATTACAATTAAAAAGGGTAGTCCTAAACCAACCAAAATATCAAAAATATTAGAGCCAATTGCGTTGCTAACTGCCATTTCTCCGCGCCCTTGTTTTGCGACTATTAACGAAGAAAACAGATCAGGGATTGAAGTTCCAATTGCCAAAACAGTTAATGCGATTATAGATTCGGGAATGTGAAGCGTGTTAGAAATTGAAACAGCCAACTCTACTAAAACCCAACTTACCCCGGCAATTATAAAAATTGAAATAAAAAAAATCCAGTAATACTTCTCAATTTTCGGGAAAAACAGTCCTAAAACTTTATCAAAAACGCCAATAATTCCTTTGGTGTCTGTCCCTTCTTCTTCTACAAAACCCTCAGAGTTATCTGTATAAGGCAAAATTTTGCGCCAGTAAACTACAGCAATAACATAGGCAACATAAAATGCCAATAAAACTGATGCTTCGCCAATGGTTAAAGTGCCATCCCAAATAAACCAAATTAAAAATGCAACCGCCCCTGTATAAAAAATCAAGTCGCGAACAACTGGCTGCCAGGTAAGTTTTGCTTTTTTCACCAAAGCTGCAGCCCCAACAATTACAAGCAAATTAAAAATTGCGCTACCTACAATACTACCAATTCCAATTACCTGATGATCACCGGGCTTTATAACAGCAAAAAGTGCCACAAACAATTCGGGGGCACTGGAACCTACTGCCATTAAAGTAGCTCCTGCAGCATCGCTGGAAAGCTTAAGATCTTTAGAAATTTTGTCTAACGAAGAGATAAAAAAGAGATCGACAACACGAGCCAATAAAACAAAACAAGCCAATAATGCCAATATATATAATGCAATCATCAATTAATTTTGTTTTACAGGTAGATGTTAATCTTCATAATCATCAAACTGATCAGTGATTCCTTTTTTAATATCTTTAGTCTCTTTGGTAACCGAAGAAGATACTTCATTTATATCTTTCTTAATATCGGAGGTGTGTTCGTTTATTTCCCGCTTAATTTCGTTGGTAGCTTTTTTAAACTCGCGCAAGCCTTTTCCCATGGTTTTGGCAATATCAGGAATTGCTTTCGCCCCAAAAAATAAAAGGGCAAGCAACATCACCAAAACAATCTCACCACCACTTATAAATAATATATAATTCATCATTCGTATTTTTAAACACACAAATATACAAAAAGACGGAAGTCCGAAGTCCGAAGTTGAAGGTAATTTCACTTCCAACTTCTGACTTCCGACTTCTGACTTTAATCTTCTTTATTATTTCTTACGTTTTGCAACTACTTTCGCAATTTGCTTTTGAAAATCGAAAGCAATTGGTGTTGCAATAAATAGTGATGAGTAAGTTCCTACAACAACTCCAATCATCAACGCAAAGGTAAATCCACGAATACTAGCTCCTCCAAATAAGAAGATAGCTAACAGTACTGCAAAGGTAGAAAGTGATGTACTAAAGGTACGACGCAATGTACTGTTTAAAGCATGGTTAACGTTATCGTCTCTGTCTCGTTTTGGATAAATGTGCAGGTATTCTCTAATCCGGTCGAATACAACCACAGTATCGTTAATAGAATATCCCACAACAGTTAGTATTGCAGCAATAAAAGCCTGATCGATTTCTAAAGAGAAAGGTAAAATTCCATAAAACAACGAGAATATACCTAACACAATTAATGAATCGTGTGTTAATGCAGCAACTGCTCCTAAACCATATTGCCAGTTACGGAAACGAACCAGAATATAAAGGAAAATAATAATCAACGAGAAAGTAATCGCAATAGCTGAATCTTTTCTGATATCATCAGAAATAGTAGGTCCAACTTTTTGTGAACTTAATTGATAGTCATTCGTAAATTGCTCTAATGTAACATCGCTGCTAATTAAATTCGCCGTTTGCAAACTTTTCATCAACAACTCTTCAACTTCATTGTCGATGGATTCGCTTGAATCATCAATTTTATAATGGGTAGTTATCTTAATATTTTTACCGTAGGTTTTTACTTCCGGAGCTGCATCAAATGTATTTGCCAATGCACTTTGTACTTCAGACACTTTTACATCGTTATCGAAACGAACCTCGTAAGTACGGCCTCCTTTAAAATCGATACCATAATTTAAACCTCGAACAAAGAATGAACCAATCGACAGAACAATAAATGTTGCCGAAATAATATAGAATATTTTCTTTTTACCGAGGAATTTAATTGCTGTATTTCTTAACCAATTTTCAGTTGCTTTTGATGTAAAGGTAATTTTATCTGTTTTCTTTAATTTCCATTCGAAAATAATTCGTGTTAATAAGATTGCTGAAAACAGTGAAGTTAGAATACCAATAATTAATGTAGTAGCAAAACCTTTAATTGGGCCAGAACCAAACACGTAAAGTACAATACCCGTTAATAAGGTGGTAACCTGTCCATCGATAATTGCCGAATAAGCAGCTTTATAACCATCTGCAATTGCCAATTTAACACCTTTCCCTGCACGTCGTTCTTCCTGAACACGCTCATAAATAAGTACGTTCGCATCAACCGACATACCAATTGTAAGAACAATACCTGCAATACCAGGTAAAGTAAGAACAGCACCCAAAGAAGCAAGAACTCCGATAATAAAAAACAAGTTGGCAATCAACGCAATATTTGCTACCAAACCAGCATTTTTACTATAGAAGAAGAACATGTAAACCAGAATTAAAACAAAAGCAATAAGGAACGAAATCATACCGCTGTTAATTGCTTCTTGTCCTAATGAAGGACCAACAATTGCTTCCTGAATAATATGCGCAGGAGCAGGCATTTTACCCGATTTCAAAATGTTTGCAAGGTCTTTCGCCTCTTCAATATTGTCTAAACCGGTAATGTTTGAACGACCACCAGAAATTTCGCCTTGAACGGTTGGAAAAGAACGTACATAACCATCTAAAACAATAGCAATAGATTTACCAATGTTCTCTTTTGTCATACGCGACCATATTTTGTCGCCTTCGCTATTCATGTACATTGTTACTTCAGGGCTCGAACCAAATTGGTCGAAATCCTGACGAGCATCGGTAATTACATCTCCATCAAGAGGTGCACGTCCGTCGCGAGTTGTAACTTTCAGAGCAATTAAACGATAGTAATTTCCAGCATCATCAGCTGCTTTTGCAGTCCAACGGAAAGTCATGTTTCTTGGAAACAGAGCTTTTACCTGTGGGTGATTTAAGTATGAATTTACTTTCGAAGTATCTTTAAAGTGAGACATACCCACAACCGGACCAGGAAGCCACTGCCCATCCTGAGTAGTGCTTGGTCTTAAAACATCATAAAGAGGAAAGTCTTTTTTAAATCCAGCCATATTATCTACTCCCGTAGAATCCGTTTCAGAACCTGCTTCCAGTTCAGAAAGTAATGAATTTTCTTCACTTGTTGAATCAACAGCTGCAACTTCTTCTGTTGCAGTCTCTTCTGTTTCTTCTACAGTCGAAGTTTCCATCTCTTTAATTTTCTGGTTAGCCAATCCCATGTATTGTGCAACCTCCTGGTTTTCGTACGTTTCCCAGAATTCCAACTGTGCAGTTCCCTGCAGCAAGTTACGCACCCTGTTTTGATCTTTTACTCCAGGTAATTCAACCAAAATACGACCTTTGGTTTGCAAATGCTGAATATTAGGTTGTGCTACACCAAAACGGTCGATACGTGTACGGATAATATTAAACGAATTGTCGATAGCAGCATCAGTTTCTGTACCAATTACTTTAATTACATCGGAATTGGAAGAATTAAAATTAATACGATCGCGCAATTCCAGCGTATTGAAAACCGAAGCTAGTTTTGCATTTGGGTCAATCTCTTCAAAAGCTTGTCCAAAAAGTGTTACAAAATCAGCCTGACTATTGGTCTGCATTTGTGTTGCTCGAGCCAGAGCCGCATTAAAAGTTGAGTCGGTACTATAGTGCGACATTGCTTTAACAATATCAATTACTGAAACTTCCAAAGTAACGTTCATACCACCTTTTAGGTCAAGACCAAGGTTCATCTCCAGTTCTTTTACATCTTTAAATGTAAATTTTTTCAGCCCGAAGAAATTGTAAACCTCTTCACCCGAAATTGAATCAAGATAGAAAAACTGCTTTTCAGGACTACCTTGCGCATATTCTACAGCATCTTTTTCAATTTGTTTTGCTTTCCAGGTAAATGTTAACTGGTAAAAACAAACTGCAGCTAAAAGAATCGCAAACGATAAAATTGCACCTTTGTTTTGCATTTTAATTTAGTTTTTAATGTTTAAAATTTTATAAATATTTATTTGAAATTTATTCTGAATTGAATTCAAAATTTAATAATCAGGGATTTAGAGAATCCCTGTCCCTTAATTAAAAAATAGTCAAAGGAACCTTACGAAATCAACGGTTCATCATCAGGCGAAGTAAAGAAATAGTTTTTGAAAACCAGGTAATGATAAGAAAGAATAAGCGGAGTGGTTTGTTTTTGCACTTCGGCTTTTAGAACCTGATAATTTCTTTGCTGATGATATTTTTGAATGAATTTGTCGTGCGATTTTACCTGTAATTTTCTGCCTAAATCTTTTTGAGTTGACGTTTTCGCATTGATTGTATTTGTCTGATTTACAAAATACATTTTGCTTTGCTCTCCTGAATTATTGGCCGATTCAGTTTGCATCTCTTGCAATTTCTCCGGGTTGTTTTCAAAATAAACATCGAAAAGTGAAGCCACACCAATAACGGCAAGGAAAAATGCCAGGCGCAACAATAAATTTTTCGATATGTTCTTTTTGATTCTCACCACTTTAGTTTTAAGCGCAGCAAATATACCCAAACATTTTAGGTTTGCAAAAAGGAGGTCTGTAAATTTACCCCTTGATCATTTATTACTTAGAAAATGCAAAACCTTTTTGTTTACGGAACACTACTTTCTTCAGGAATTATAAAAAAATTGACTGGGAAAACATTCTCTTCAAAGAAGGCTATTTTGCATAATTTTAAACGGTATTGTGTAAAAGCATGCGATTATCCGACAATAACTCCTCGGATTGGGGAAAAAACGATTGGACTAATTCTGAAAGATGTAAGTGATTCGTCTTTAAAAATAATTGACTTTTTTGAAGGGGAAGAATACGAAAGAAAGCAAGTTAAAGGTTTGTTGATGACAAAGAAATTACCGCTGTTAACTATATTTGGAAAGCGAGACCAAATTTACTGGATGATTACGAATGGGATTTAAAATATTTCGAAGCAAACTTCATTAACGATATAATTCCAAAAACAATAACTTCTTTTAAAGATGGATCAACTCTTTTTTAAAATTAAAAGCTTCTTTTGATAATCAATCACGGCCCGATGTTTCATTAAAAAATCGCCACCCAGTAAACCACTTATTTTTATATCGCTTACTTTTGAGTACAATTCGTTAATGTGCGATAAATCCAACAAAGCTACTTTCTGGGTGCCAATTTTCAATTTTCCAAAACTCATGCTATTTAATTCCGCTAAAATTACGTTCATTGGTTGTTCTCCAATTCCTGCTGTATGAATTTCGTCAGACTCCCCTTCCGACACGGAATAATATTCAACCAAAGTTTTGTCGAATACGGTTTTAGAAGCGCCAGTATCAATTATCCAATTTACAGAAATTCCATCGGCAAAAACAGATGAAACCATAATGTGATAATTATCCGATTCCAGTTCAATAATTTCTATTGGGATTTTAATTCGCATGAGCCAAAATTAGTTTTATAAAATGAAAAGAGAAATAATTCGCAAGCGTTGAATTTATTTTAGTCCAACTTCTGAGGCATAAAAAAAGCCTACGACAATGCCGCAGGCTTTTTTTATAAGCGTTATAATTTCTTAGTCAAGTAAAGCGTTAACAACAGCAACACCTTTTGCACTTGCTTCTAGTTTTTCTTTTTCTGCATCAGAAAGTTCAATTTCCACAATTTTCTCGATACCATTTTTACCAATGATACAAGGAACACCTATTGAAATGTCGTTCAAACCAAACTCACCTTCCAATAAAGCTGAGCATGGGAACAATTTCTTAGAATCTAAAGCAATTGCACGAACCAACTCAGATACTGCGGCACCAGGAGCATACCAGGCACTTGTTCCAAGAAGTTTCGTTAATGTTGCACCACCTACTTTAGTTGCTTCAACAACTTCAGCCATTTTTTCTTCACCAAGGAACTCAGCAACAGAAATACTATTACGAACAGCTTTCCCAATTAGAGGAACCATTCCCGTATCGCTATGACCACCAATTACCATTGCATCAACATCCGACTGAGGACATCCTAATGCTTCAGCTAAGCGGAATTTGAAACGTGCACTATCCAATGCACCACCCATACCAATGATACGGTTTCTAGGAAGACCTGTTGCTTTGTGCGCCAAATACGCCATAGTATCCATTGGATTACTAACAACGATTATAACAACATTTGGTGACTCAGCAATTAACCTTGTAGCTACATCCTTTACAATACCTGCGTTAATACCAATTAGTTCTTCACGTGTCATTCCTGGTTTGCGAGGAATACCACTTGTAATAACAGCGACATCACTGTTAGCCGTTTTTGAATAATCATTGGTAGCACCAACAATATTTGTATCAAAACCATTCAGCGAAGCAGTTTGCATTAAATCCATAGCTTTACCTTCGGCAAATCCTTCTTTAATGTCAACCAAAACAACTTCTTCAGCGAAATTTTTTATTGCAATGTACTCAGCACAACTAGCACCTACTGCACCTGCTCCAACTACTGTTACTTTCATTTTTTTAATGATTTTTTTATTATTATAAAATCTTCAATATAAACTAATTAAACAATTTCCTTTTTAGGAATTACAAAGGTAATTGATTTTATTGATGTTGGAAATTAATACTTAAACAAGAATCCGGTTTAACATTTAGGTAAAATAAAGAATTAAATCTTTAATTGAACCAGTATGTCATTTTTAACACCAATGCACGGTTGCGAGAGTTCCAACTTCCGGGAATATAATTGTCTGTGTACACCAGATAAATATCCGAAACCGGCTGATAACGCCATTGCAAGCGCATGTTTATATTCATGTTGTCCATCTGTTCGTTGTACTGAACAAAAGTTGTCCAGAACAATTTATCGGTAAATGTAACGTCTAGTTTTGGACCAACCAACCAGAATTTTGCCCTTTCGAAAGGTTGAGGTAAATTGATGTCTGTATAATTAAAATTCATGGATAAGTTAATGAAGGGCTGATATCGGTACCCCAAAGCACCCTGAATATATTGAATATTTCCATTATAAAAGCCCCCTTTTGCTGCTTCAAACTGCCAATTAAACATAGTTTTTTTGGTTGACAGGTATGAAACAAATGCCCCAGAATAACGATACCTGCTACCTGCAGGCAAATAAGTATTACTATTATGTGTGGGATCAAAATCGTCTTGCAGCTCTACAAAAACATCTTTAATTCCGGCAGTAAACAATGAACGATCCTGAAAATTAAACAAGTACGAAAATGAATTTTCATGATCAATTTCATGGTAATCTTTGTTGAAATAGGAATCGTTTTCAAATTT
>JABMPI010000763.1 GCA_013203755.1 Bacteroidota bacterium | reverse complement strand
AAAGAAGTATATGATTTTTTAGAGTCAGTTTCAGACAAGTATGGAATTGGTTTTTGGAAACCAGGTGCAGGAATTATTCATCAGGTAGTTTTAGAAAACTATGCTTTCCCAGGTGGAATGATGATTGGAACCGACTCGCACACTGTAAATGCAGGCGGACTTGGAATGGTTGCAATTGGTGTTGGTGGTGCCGATGCGGTTGATGTTATGGCAGGAATGGCCTGGGAATTAAAAATGCCCAAATTAATTGGCGTTAAACTCACTGGAAAATTAAGTGGTTGGGCTGCTGCCAAAGATGTTATTCTGAAAGTTGCAGGTATTTTAACCGTTAAAGGTGGAACCGGAGCAATTGTTGAATATTTTGGAGAAGGTGCAAAATCGCTTTCAGCAACTGGAAAAGGAACCATTTGCAATATGGGTGCCGAGGTTGGTGCAACTACCAGTATTTTTGCATACGACGAAAGTATTGAACGTTATCTGAACGCCACGGGAAGAGCAGAAGTTGCAAATCTCGCCAATAATGTAAAAGCTGATTTAGCTGCCGACCCGGAAGTTTATGAGAATCCTGATTTGTATTTCGACGAAATTATAGAAATTAACCTTTCGGAATTGGAACCGCATATAAACGGGCCTTTTACTCCCGACCGTGCTACCCCAATTTCTAAGATGAAAGAAGCGGCCAAAGAAAATGGATGGCCAGTTGAAGTTTCAGTTGGTTTAATTGGAAGTTGTACTAACTCATCGTACGAAGATATTTCAAGAGCAGCATCAATTGCTAAACAAGCCGAAGAGAAGGGGTTAATTACCAAATCGGAATATTCGGTTACACCGGGTTCGGAACAAGTTAGATACACCATTGAACGCGATGGTTTTATCGAAACATTTGAAAAAATTGGCGGTACTGTTTACGCCAACGCTTGTGGCCCTTGTATTGGACAGTGGGCTCGCTTAGGTGCCGACAAAGAAGAGAAAAATACAATAGTTCATTCGTTTAACCGAAATTTTTCGAAACGCGCCGATGGTAATCCAAATACGCATGCTTTTGTGGCATCGCCCGAAATGGTAACTGCATTAGCCATTGCAGGAAGATTAGATTTTAATCCGATAACAGATACACTAACAAATAAAAATGGAGAGCAGGTAAAATTGGATTTACCCAAAGGAGATGAACTTCCGACCAAAGGGTTTGACGTGGAAGACGCCGGATTCCAGGCTCCCTCTTCAAATGGCTCGAATGTAGAGATTTCAGTTTCGCTTGAATCTAATCGTTTGCAATTATTATATCAGTTTGCTCCGTGGGATGGCAGAAATATAACTGGTGCCAAGTTGCTTATTAAAGCACTGGGAAAATGTACAACCGACCACATTTCCATGGCTGGTCCATGGTTGCGTTTCCGTGGTCATTTAGATAATATATCGAATAACATGCTAATTGGAGCTATTAATGCATTTAATAGCGAAACCAACAGTGTAAAAAACCAATTGACCGGCGAATACAACGCAGTACCGTTTGTTCAGCGTGATTATAAAAAAGAAGGGATTTCAACGGTTGTAATAGGCGACCAAAATTACGGAGAAGGCTCATCGCGAGAACATGCTGCAATGGAGCCTCGCCATTTGGGAGTTAAAGCGGTAATTGTAAAATCCTTTGCACGTATTCACGAAACAAATCTTAAAAAACAAGGAATGTTGGGTTTAACTTTTGCAAATGAAAACGATTACGATATTATTCAGGAAGATGACACTTTCGATTTTATTGATTTAGTTGAATTTGCACCTGGAAAACCGTTGAATATTGAAGTGGTTCATTCTGATGGTTCTAAAGATAAAATCGTTGTTAATCATACATATAACGAACAACAAATTGACTGGTTCAAAGCAGGTTCTGCATTAAATTTAATCAAGGAACAAAACGCTTGATATTCATTTTGAAAAAAAATAGTTCCGCAAGGGCTTAATATAAATAACCCCCGGTTTCAACCGGGGGACTGAAATACAAAAGTGATACAAGGCGAATCAGGGAAAGTCAAACAATAAAAAAGGCCAAACATTCGCCGCAAATAGAAAAGCAAATTTAAAAAACCAATCTCAAAAATTAAATAACCAGTAATTCATTTTAAAGTATGCAAAAGATTAAAGTACAAAACCCGGTAGTAGAACTCGACGGTGATGAAATGACCAGAGTAATCTGGGATTTTATCAAACAAAAATTAATCCTTCCCTATTTAGATATCGATCTAAAATACTACGATTTAGGAATGGAAAGCCGCGATGCAACCAACGACCAGATTACCATCGATTCGGCAAATGCCATAAAAAAATATGGAGTAGGTGTAAAATGTGCAACCATTACTCCCGACGAAGCTCGTGTTGAAGAATTCGGTCTAAAAAGCATGTGGAAATCACCTAACGGAACTATCCGTAATATTTTAGGTGGAACTGTTTTTCGCGAACCAATTCTTATTAATAATGTACCACGTTTGGTACCGGGTTGGAAAAAGCCGATTTGTATTGGACGTCACGCTTTTGGTGACCAGTACCGCGCTACTGATTTCAGAACCAAAGGAAAAGGAACGCTCACCATTAGTTTCACACCAGAAGATGGCAGCGAACCAATAACTCATAATGTTTATGATTTCGAAGACGACGGAATTGCAATGGCAATGTATAACACCGATGATTCCATTCGTGGATTTGCACATTCTTGTATGAAACAAGCCATCACAAAAAAATGGCCTTTGTACATGTCAACAAAAAATACAATTCTAAAAAAATATGACGGCCGGTTTAAAGATATTTTTCAGGAAATTTTTGATGCTGATTATAAAGAAAAATTTGAAGAACTTGGAATTACCTACGAGCATCGTTTAATTGACGACATGGTAGCTGCTGCCATGAAATGGGAAGGTGGTTATGTTTGGGCTTGTAAAAACTACGATGGCGATGTACAAAGTGATACTGTTGCTCAGGGTTTTGGTTCACTCGGATTAATGACTTCAACATTGGTTACTCCTGATGGAATGACAATGGAAGCCGAAGCGGCTCACGGAACAGTGACTCGTCACTTTCGTCAGCACCAGCAAGGAAAACCAACTTCAACAAATCCAATTGCATCTATTTTTGCATGGACTCGTGGATTGGCATTTAGAGGTAAATTAGATGAACATCAGGAATTAATTGACTTTGCGAATACTTTGGAACAAGTTTGTATTGAAACCGTTGAAAGCGGAAAAATGACCAAAGATTTAGCACTTATTATTCACGAAAAAGGTTTAACAGAAGAACATTACTTAACCACACAAGGATTCCTTGAAGCCTTGGATGAAAATCTTCAAAAAAAATTGAACTAAAAAAGTTTTCTCTCAGATAGCGGTGGTTATAGAAATATTTTCTATTTTAAAAGGCTGAAAACGAAAACATTAATTTCGTTACAGGCCAATAAGAAATAATCTTATCATTACTACCTGCTTTTTTGAGATAAAAATATATGAATAAAATAAAATACATAAACGGAAAGTTAATTGTTCCTAACCAACCTACCATTCCTTTTATAGAAGGAGATGGAATTGGAAAGGACATTTCTGTTCCGTCTCAAAAGGTAATTGATGCAGCTGTAGAAAAAGCTTACGGAGGATCAAAAAAAATAATCTGGAAAGAAGTTTTAGCTGGGGAAAAAGCATTTCTGAAAACCGGAACTTATTTGCCCGACGAAACCATTGAAGCATTTAAAGAATATCTTATCGGAATTAAAGGGCCACTTCAAACTCCGGTTGGCGAAGGAATTCGTTCGTTAAACGTAGCCTTGCGTCAAACTTTAGATTTGTTTGTTTGCCAAAGACCGGTACGTTGGTTTAAGGGAGTTCCCTCTCCTATTAGATATCCATCGTTGGTTGACATGCATATTTTCAGGGAAAACACCGAAGATATTTATGCAGGAATCGAATATATGGCAGGGGCAGAGAATACCAAAAAATTCAAAGATTTTCTTTTGAATGAAATGGGTGTAGATAAAATTCGTTTCCCGGAATCTTCATCATTTGGTGTAAAACCAGTTTCTAAAGACGGTTCTGAAAGGTTAACCAGAGCAGCTATTAAATTTGCTGTGGAAAAACAGTTACCTTCCGTAACAATAGTCCACAAAGGAAACATTATGAAGTTTACCGAAGGGGCATTTAAAAATTGGGGATATGATTTAGCTGAAAACGAATTTGCTATTGATACGTTTACATGGCGGCAATACGAAAAAATAAAAGTTGAGAAAGGTCAGTTAGATGCAGACAAAGCTTTGGAAAAGGCAAAAAAATCGGGTAAAGTAATTATTAAAGATGTGATAACAGACGCCTTTTTACAGGAATCGTTACTCCGTCCATACGATTATTCTGTAATTGCAACACTCAATTTAAATGGTGATTACATTTCTGACCAATTAGCTGCAATGGTTGGTGGAATTGGAATTTCACCCGGAGCAAATATTAACTACTCCACTGGCTATGCAATTTTTGAAGCAACTCATGGAACTGCTCCAAATATTGCAGGCACAGGTAAAGCCAACCCCGGCTCTTTAATTCTTTCGGGGGTTATGATGTTAGAATATCTGGGTTGGACCAAAGCAGCCGAACATGTTTATGATGCGTTGGAACATGTTTTTGCAAAACGAAGAGTGACCTCTGATTTGCATGCTCAAATGGAAGGGGCAACTTTATTAACGACTTCTGAATTTGCCGATGAAATTATAAAACACATGCATTAATTAAAATTTAAAAAAAAATCAAAATAATACAATACAATGGAATACATTAAGTACAGATTTTATCAAAAAGCCAATAAATGCGCTAAGGAATTTCAGCGTTTGAAAAGAGATCACGCCGATGTGGTACTTGGCGAAGTAACACTGGGACAAGTTCTAACAGGAATGAAAGGTATACCAGCTTTGGTTACCGATACTTCGAAATTAGACCCAGAAGAAGGAATACGTTTCAAAGGATATACCATTCCTGAATTACAGGAAAAATTGCCAAAAATATCACCAGATGGGGAACCACTTCCTGAAGGCTTACTCTACCTTATGCTAATTGGTGAAATTCCTTCGCAAGAAGACGCATTAAACTTATCAAGAGATTTGGCAACAAGAGCTCACGTACCGCAGCATACATTCGATGTAATTGATGCTATGCCGAAATCATCAAAGCCAATGACACAGTTTAGCGCTGCGATAGTTTCAATGGCTACTGAATCAACTTTTCAGAAAGCGTATCGTGCAGGAGTATCTAAAAAATACTACTGGGATGCTACCTACGAAGATGCAATGAATCTAATTGCGCGCTTACCTCGTATTGCTGCATATATTTATCGTCGACAATTTTATAATGATAAGCACATTGAGCCTAACCCACATTTAGACTGGGCAGGTAACCTGGCACATATGATGGGATTTGATTCTGAAGATATCCGTCGTTTGTTCCGATTGTATATGATTATTCATGCCGACCATGAAGGTGGAAACGTTTCTGCACACGCTGCTCACCTTGTTGGTACAGCACTAAGTAACCCATATTATTGTTACACTGCAGCAATGACCGGCCTGGCTGGTCCACTGCACGGTCTTGCTAACCAGGATGTAATTTTCTGGATGTTTGAAATGATTGAAGAATTGGATACTGATACTCCAACTGATCAACAAGTTGCTGCTTATTGCAAAAAAACATTGGAAGAAGGACGTGTAATTCCAGGATACGGGCACGCTGTTCTTCGAAAAACGGATCCACGTTTTACAGCTCAGGAAGAATTTGCCAACAAATATATTAAAGATGATAAAATGGTAAACTTGGCAAACCAGTTGTACCGTGTAGTTCCACCAATTTTAGGTTCGGTAGGAAAAATTAAAAATCCTTGGCCTAATGTTGATGCATACAGTGGTGCTTTGTTGTATCACTATGGAATTAAAGAATATTCGTTCTACACCGTATTGTTTGGTGTTTCCCGTTCTCTTGGTGTTTTGGCATCGTTGGTTAACGACCGTATTTACGGAATGCCAATCGAGCGCCCAACATCGCAGCCACTTAGCTGGTTTAAAGAACAAGCTGAAGGTAAAAATGCAAAGAAATCAGATTGTTAATCACAACATTGAAGAAATACTAGAAAGCCGGTTTATTACCGGCTTTTTTTATGCTTTCAATTAAAGAAAAAAAGGATGACATCTTTAACTATGGTGTCATCCTTTTATAAAATGTAAGTTTTAAAGTCTAAACTTCAACCGAATCAACAACTTTCACCAATTCCCCTTCCATCGAGAAATCGGTTGCTGAAGTAATTTTTACATCTGCAAATTGTCCTATTAAATTATTATTCTCCGAAGCAAAACGAATAATCAATTTCCCTTCAGTATGCGAAGTTAAATGTCCCTCCTTTCTATCCGTATTTCGAACTAAAACACGTACCGTTCTTCCAACCAACTTTTCGTTATACGGTAAACTGTGCTTACGAAGCTGATCGGTTAATGCATGCAATCGCCTTTTTTTCTCGTCTATGGGAATATCATCAACCCAACGGTGGCTGGTAGCACCCGGGCGAGGTGAATAAATAGCCGTATACGACATGTTAAACTTAAACTCTTCCATAGCCAAACGTGTATTTTCGAATTGCTCTTCTGTTTCGCCGGTAAACCCAACAATAATGTCAGTAAACAAAGTTGCCTGAGGAATTAGCCTTCTGATAGAATGAATAATACTACGGTATTTTTCAAGGTTGTGTTTGCGGTTCATGCGAATCAACACTTTATCGTCGCCACTTTGCATGGGAATGTGTATCTGTTTGCCCAGTACCCTATATTCAGCAATTACTTCAATTACATCATCATTCATATCGCGTGGGTGCGGCGAGGTAAAATAGACCCAGAATTCCTTTTTAGATCGGTTCCCAAATTCTCCAATCTCTTTTAACAATTGAGAGAAAGTTATCTCCTCCCCTTTTTTGTCGAGACCGTAGGAATTTACATTTTGCCCAAGCAGTGTTATGGTTTTAAATCCCTGTGCCACCAATAAAGCCAATTCTGCAATAATGTCTTTCGACGGACGCGAAACTTCACGACCACGCGTATAAGGCACAGCACAAAAAGTACAGAATTTATCACAACCATTTTGGATAGGAATAAATGCTTCGAACGTTGAGCTGTAATTTGGTTCAACATGCCAAAAGGTATTGATGTTCTCAGTAAGTCTCGAAATGTTCTTTCCATTATTGAAAATAACAGAGGAGGGTTT
>JABMPI010000762.1 GCA_013203755.1 Bacteroidota bacterium | reverse complement strand
CACCTGGGTAACAGAAGAATTTGGAGCCAGCAAAAGATAATTCATACAACTCCATCTATTAAAACTCTCAAAGGGAGTTTTATACATTTCTGGCATGAATTCCATCGACTCGATTGAAGCAATAGCATCGATTTGTAAATGAGAATTTGATGGCAAATTTTTAAAAACAGCTTTAACGGTATAATCGAATTCACTGTTAAACTTCACTACTTTACCGATCGGATTAGCGGAACCGAATAATTTTTGCGAAAGGGTTTCTGAAATACCAATTGAAAACGGAGTTGCAAAATCGTTGTCTATATTTCCATTTAATATGTCGATTGTAAAAATATCGAAAGCTGATTTGTCAGCGAAATATCCTGTTTTGAGTTTCTGAAAACGGTCTTCATTTTTGATAATTGGGTCGTACATTCTGTTTAATCGACAGAACTTTTCGATTTCGGGGAACTGGTCTTTAAAATAATTACTTAAGGGGATAGGAGTACCTACTTTATCGCCACGATTCAGACGTACTATATTTTCATAATTTTTATGAAACTTGTCACCCTGAAACTCATTGTAGATGTACATTGAGACGATTATGAAAACACCAAACGAAACAGCTAATCCAATAACGTTTATATAGTTATAGGTTTTGTTTCTAAAAAGTTTTATGATTGATGCAAGGTTCATAATCTATGGTTTTAATAAGTTTTATTATTCGTAACGCAAAGCTTCAACCCCGACGATAAATGTCGGGATTTCAATTCTCCGCTATTCATATCGGAGAGCTTTAACCGGATTCCTTGTAGCCGCCCGCCAGCTAATCCAGCTAACGGTTATCAGGGCAACTATTAGTGCAGCTAAACCGGCAATGGCAAAAATCCACCAACTCAGCGCTGTTTTATAGGCAAAGTTTCCTAACCAGTTATTCATTAAAAACCATGCGGCGGGTACGGCAATTACAAATGCAATTGCTACCCATTTTATAAAATCGCGGTTAAGCGAAAACATTATTTCCCATATTCTGGCACCATTAACTTTTCGGACTCCAATTTCTTTTGTGCGTTGTTCAGCAATAAATGCAGCCAAAGCCAATAAACCTAAACAAGCAATAATAATTGCCAATGCCGAAAAAACGGTAACTATCTGTTTTGTTCTCACTTCGGCCTTGTACAAACGGTCTAAATCCTGGTCGAAGAATACATAATCGAAAGTTTGTCCGTTGGAGAATTTTTTCCAGGTTTGTTCAATCAGTTTTAAGTTTGCCTGAATATTTTCGGTGGCAATGCGAATAGTCAGATTATTCCCTTCCCCCCTGCGCACAACCAACGAACTCACTTCCTGGTGAAGCGATTCGCAATGAAAATCTTTCATTACGCCAATAATTGTCAATGCCTCTTCGGGAGTACGAGCACCTTCATAGATTTTCTTTCCAATGGGGTTTTCAATATTTAATTTTTTTATAGCCGACTCATTAAGTACAACTGTTCTTGCAGTAGTTTGACTTCCTTCTTCAAAATATCGACCTTCTTTCATCTCAATCTTGTAAGTGTTCACAAAATCGCAGTCGGTCCACATTGTAAGAATTCCTCTTGGGTCGCTGGCAGTTTGATGCGTAAATGTGCTGCTGGTAAATATTCTCCCGGGAACTGTGGTGGTGTTGCATACACCCGAAATCCCGGCTTGTGCCAGCAACTCTTGTTTGAAAGATGATAGTTGTGTCCCAAGATTATCAGCTTGTTCAACAATTACGAGGCTCTCTTTATCAAAACCTAATTCTTTGTTTTGAAGAAAATTTAACTGTTTACTTATAAAAAAGGTACCCGAAAAAAGTACAATTGAAACGGCTAATTGGAAAATAACAAGTCCATTTCTTAATCTGGCATGCGAACCTTCAGCCAAATGAATTCCTTTTAAAACCTTAACCGGATTAAAAGATGCAAGGAAGAATGATGGATAACTACCAGCTAAAACTCCAACTGCAATTCCGAAAAGCACTATTAAAGGAATGGTTTTAATATTATCGAAATAGTTAAATTCCAGTTGTTTATCTATTAAATTATTGAATGCCGGAAGGAATATTTTTATGAGTACCATGGCAAGCACCATCGAAATAAGAGTAATAAAAATAGATTCAGAAAGAAACTGAGTTACCAGAGATTTACGGTTTGAACCTAAAGATTTACGAATTCCAACTTCCTTGGCACGTTTGGCAGAGCGGGCAGTTGCCATATTCATAAAGTTAATACAGGCAATTACCAAAATAAAAATAGCGATTATCGAAAAAATAATCATGTAACTTTGGTTTCCTGCCGGTTCAAGAGTACCCGCGGTTTTATTGTCGAAGTGAATTTCTGTTAATGGCTGAAGATAATAGTTGTATTTCCCTCCACCTGCAATAAAATCATCAAAGGATACGCCCAGAGTCTGCATTACTTGCGGCCCAACATATTTTTTTACAAAACCGGGTAATTTCGCATCGATATCTTGTTGCGAGTATCCTTCTTTCAGAACTAAATAAGTATATAATTGATTATTTATCCATTCACTATTATTGTCGAGAGCTTGCCCAACGAACGACGCTAAAAAATCGGGTTTAAAATGAGAGTTTTGTGGAAAATCCTTAATTACTCCCGTTATTAAATAGTCACGGTCATTGTCCCAGGTTAGAAATTTCCCAACCGGATTTTCATTTCTAAAATACTTTTTAGCAGTTGATTCGGTCAGAACCACAGAGTTAGGTTGAACCAGCACCTCCTGAGCATTTCCTAAAATAAACGGAGTAGTAAAAATATTAAAAAAGTCGGGGTCGGTAAAAAACCAGTGTGTTTCGTTAAAAACATCGTTGTTGTGCCGGATAACCGGTTGAGTGAAATTTGCAAACCGAACTGCTGCTTCAACTTCCGGAAATTCATCTTTCAGTGCTCTTGCCAAAGGAGGACAAGTTACCGGCGAATTAAAATCATCGTCGCTTAACATTGCGTATAAATTTACCCGATAAATTCGCGAAGCATTTTCGTTGTATTTATCGTAGCTCATTTCCGATTGCACGTACAACATAATCAGAATGCAAGAGGTAATTCCAATTGCCAACCCAACAATGTTTATCATTGAATAGAACTTGTTCCTCAATAAATTTCGGAGGGTGGTTTTTATGAAATTTTTAAACATGATTTTGATTTTTTGTTGTTGATTGTTTTCTTGCTTTTTGTCTCAAACTTTGATTAATTTGATTTTGTGATGGACTTTGACTTTCTTAATCATAGTCTTCAAGTTCATCATTTAAATCAAAGTTCAAGACTTACAATAAAATTTCCCCCATCTCCTTTTTCACCTCTTCAGTAATTACCATTCCATCGAATAAGTTAACTACCCGGTGGGCAAATTCTGAATCGTGTAACGAGTGAGTAACCATTACAATGGTTGTTCCTTCGCGGTTTAATTCTGTTAATAGATTCATTACTTCCAAACCGTTTTTAGAGTCGAGGTTTCCCGTTGGCTCATCGGCAAGAATTAATTTTGGGTTGGCAACTACTGCCCTGGCAATGGCAACACGCTGCTGCTGACCACCTGATAATTGTTGCGGGAAGTGTTTTTTACGATGGCTGATTTTCATGCGTTCCAAAACTTTTTCAACCATTTCTTTACGTTCGCGAGCTTTTAATTTCAGATAAATTAAAGGAAGCTCAACGTTTTCATATACATTCAATTCGTCGATGAGGTTAAAACTCTGGAATACAAAACCGATGTTTCCTTTTCGTAATAATGTGCGGTTGCGCTCTTTTAATCCGCCAACTTCTTCACCATCAAAATAAAATTCGCCACCCGTTGGATTATCAAGCAGACCAATAATATTTAGTAAGGTTGATTTTCCACAACCCGATGGTCCCATAATTGCAACAAATTCACCCTTCTGAATATGAAGGTTTACTTTATCCAACGCACTGGTTTCAATCTCTTCCGTGCGAAATACTTTTGTTAATTCTACCGATTTAATCATGTTGTTTTGATTTTGCTTTTTATATTTTTTAGTTATCCTTATAATTTTGCTTTTATATCACAATCGAAATGACACGCCATATTGAATCTCTATTTAGTGTCAGCAAGAAAACTACTCTTTTTTACTGTCTTTGTCAAGAAGGCTTCAAAGACAAGGCT
>JABMPI010000076.1 GCA_013203755.1 Bacteroidota bacterium | reverse complement strand
ATTTTAAAAGAATCATTTTTTGCAAAACCGATTTAGCAAAAGTAGAAAATATACAATTCAAAATTTGTAATTGGCAAAAACGGCCTCTTCAAAATCGATTTTAAGTAAAAAATGTTGTTATTTCTAAAAACCAAAACAACCGGATTGAAACTTAACCAGTCGTATAATTTCAATATTCACTAATTTAATACAATAAAACATCTCTTTTATTTAACTAAGGTAAATATTGTTTAAGTATTAGGTAAAATTACCGAAGTAGAACTATGGATAAATATTCAATTTAGTGGGCTTATTATTAAGAAAATTACGGTTGTTTAATAAACTGTTAAGAAAAAAATAAATGGTTATTAATGAATATATATTAACTTTCTCCTGACAATATTTATACCTAAATCTAAATTAATTATCATGAACAAAAGAACATCGGTTTTGATACTACTTGCATTGTTTGGCTCCATTTTTTGTGGCTGCAATGCAAACAAGAAAAAAAGCGAAAACGCAAAACCAGTCCACAACCAACTTACGGCAGAAGAAAAAGAGCAAGGTTGGGAACTTTTATTTGATGGAAAAACATTCAACAACTGGCGGGGACTTGGAAGAGATGCTGTTCAACCCGACCACTGGAAAGTTGAAAACGGCACCATTCGAAAAGTAAACAACGAAGAGGTTTTAAAAGCAACCGGAAAAGAAATTAATGGTGGAGATTTAACAACCATTGAAACCTTCGATAATTTTGAATTATCGTTTGAATGGAAAATTAAAAAGGATGGAAACAGCGGTATAAAGTACAATGTATCGGAGGAGATTTCAACTACCTACGGAGGAAAATACGGTGCACTTGGTTTTGAGTACCAGATATTAGACGACGATTCTGAAAAGTATAAGGGCAAACTAAAACCATCGCAATACACAGCCGGATTATACGAAATGTACAAAGCAGAAAATGTAAAAATAAATCCCATCGGAGAATTTAATACCAGCAGAATAGTATTGGATGGTAATCACGGAGAACACTGGTTAAACGGCGTAAAAGTACTGGAGTACGAATTTGCCACAGCGGAATTTGATTCACTGTTTCAATTGAGTAAATACCACAATTACCCCGATTTTGAAAAGAAACGAAAAGGTCATCTGGTAATTACCAACCATTCCGACGATTCGTGGTATAGAAACATAAAAATCAGACGAATTTCGAAATAGAAAATGATTCAATTAAAAAGTATTAAATATCTCACTTTTTGTTTTACAACGTGCTTTAGCCCGGTGAAATGCAAAACCGAAGAACAACTGGCTTTAGCCATTAATTTTTACGCCTTTAATTAATATAAATAAAATAAGGACAACTATTAAAGGCTAAAGCCAAGAATTTATCTGCTCATCTTCACCAAGCTAAAGCATGGTGTAAAAAAAATGAGCTGCCATACAAAAAGGAAAAACAAATAGTACAAAAAGGAAGTTTAAGCATGAAAAGAATAAAGATCACACTACTCCTTTCCGTAATTTCACTTCTATTACAAGCACAGGTTACAATAAAGCCTGCACCACAATCGGGTTTTGAAGAACGAATCCGGAATCATATCGAAGCTCAGAAAGTTGTAGACACACACGAACACTTAATGAATCCAATAGGG
Source organism: Bacteroidota bacterium (assembly GCA_013203755.1). Taxonomy (GTDB): domain Bacteria; phylum Bacteroidota; class Bacteroidia; order Bacteroidales; family Prolixibacteraceae; genus Draconibacterium. The sequence goes on along the minus strand of JABMPI010000076.1, from coordinate 1,057 downwards.
ATTACAAAAAGTGGCATGTATGATTTTACGCTTTTGTTTCATCATTATGCCGACGATGATATAAAATCCAGTGGCATGTCAAAGACCACCTTCAATAAGCTTTTAACCGATTCGTTAACAGTTTTGGAGAAGTGGAAAATTATGGAACCTTACTGGGATAAATCGTTTAATACCGCATACAACAGGGTGGTTTCTTTAACCGCCGAAAAATTATACGGTGTAAATGAAATAAACGAAAAAACCGTTGTGGAGCTTTCTGAAAAAATACAGGAAGCCTATAAAACCGACTGGTTCCACACGGTTTTAAAAGACAAATGCAACATCAAATTTGTTATAAACGACAGTGGTGACAGAAGTTTTGGTGACAAATCGATGTTTCGCTACACCAAACGATTTGGTTATTTCGGCATTGACTCCAGAGATGAAATCGATAAAATTTCAAAAAATAGAAATTCAAAAATCAGTTCGTTAAACGACCTGGTAGAAACGCTTACTTCAGAATTTGAAGAAGCACTTAAAAATGATTTTTTAACGGTAAAAGTGGGTGTTGCCTATTCCCGAATTCTTTATTTTGAAGATGTTGAAGAAGAAAGGGCAAGCGAGGTTTTTAACACGATATATACTCATCCCAATAAAACGTACACCTTCGAAGAGGTAAAAACCCTCTCCGATTATATGATGCATCGAATTGTAGAATTGGCAAAAAAACACAACAAGCCGGTACAAATTCACACCGGATTACAAGCTGGAGACGGAAACTACATCGAAAATTCAAACCCAACACACCTAACAAACCTTTTTCTAAAATACCGCGATGTAAATTTTATTCTTTTTCATGGTGCTTACCCATTTGGCAGCGAGTTAGCCAGTCTGGCAAAAAACTTCAGAAACGTATATATCGACATGTGCTGGCTCTATATTATTTCACCTTCATACAGCGAAAGATATTTGCATGAATGGCTGGAAACGGTTCCGGCAAATAAAATCATGGGATTTGGCGGCGACTACCACAACGTAGATAACTTAAAAATGTAAATTAAAAACAAATAAAAGCGAT
>JABMPI010000761.1 GCA_013203755.1 Bacteroidota bacterium | reverse complement strand
TAATTAACCAAATCTCCAACTCCGTATGCCGAAATTTGCCAACCAAACTTAATTTGAGCTTCAACTTTGTCGCCTTCGGTAACTGCAACCTCGCGCATGTTATCGCCAAAACGTGCAACTTTTAATCCTTGAGAATCTGCCCATCCCATGGCAGTTCGACACCAGTTTGCAACCTGTTTTTGTACATTTTCATCTTGCCAGTGGCCAACTACAACTTTACGATTTTTACGCATTCGGGCATTTATAAAACCATATTCGCGACCACCGTGTGCACTTTGATGCAGATTCATATAATCCATATCGATTTCACTCCAGGGGAGGTCGCGATTGAATTGGGTATGTAAATGCATGTATGGTTTTGTTAATGCTTTTAAACCGGCAATCCACATTTTTGCAGGCGAAAAAGTGTGCATCCAGGTAATTAGTCCAACGCAGTTTTTGTCTGAACTTGCTTGAATACAAATGTCCAGAATTTCATCGGGCGATTTTACTACTGGTTTGAAAACAATGGACACTGGCATTTTTCCAGTTGAATTAAATCCATTAACAATTGTTGAGGAGTCAATATCAACTTGTTTTAAGGTTTCCGGACCATAAAGATGTTGGCTTCCGGTAATGAACCAGATTTCCATTTTATTTAAGTTTGTCATGTTGGTTTTTATTAATTTTATTTTCCCTGCTAAAATAGCAAATTGTTTATAAAATCTTAGAATTATAGGAATGTGTCTTTGTTTTTTTTCTTTCAATAAAACAAAGATTTAAATTAATCTACTTTCTGTATTTTTGTTACTTTCACAAAAAACAATCAATGAAAAACCTATTTTATATTCTTGGATGTATTGTTTTCATGTTGGTAAATCAGTCATGTTCGGAGAAAGAAACTAAGCTAAAACCGAATGTTTTAGTTCTACTTGCCGATGACATGGGTTACACCGATTTGTATAGTTTTGGAGGCAAAGCAAACTCACCAAATCTGGATAATTTGGCCGAAAATGGAATGAAATTTACTCATTTCTATTCGCCTGCCCCAAACTGTTCGCCATCACGCACCGGGTTGCTCACTGGAAGAATGCCTTCGAGAGTTGGAATGTATAATTATAGGGCTAATTTGCACACCATGCATTTGCCCGACTCGGAAATAACCATTGCAGAGCTTTTGAAAAACGAAGGTTACCAAACTGCCCACTTTGGAAAATGGCATTTGAGTTGCCTGCCGCAAGACAGTATTTTGAATCAGCCACAACCAATCGATCAGGGTTTTGATTATTCCTTGGGAACCGAAAATAACGCGATGCCTTCGCATTTAAATCCAACAAATTTTGTGCGGAATGGAGAAAGAGTTACAGAGACTCATGGTTTTTCGTGCCAATTAGTTGCGGATGAAGTAAAAACCTGGTTTAATAATTTTTATAGAAAAGAAGAGCCGTTTTTTCTTTATGTTGCATTTCACGAAGTGCATTCAAAAATCGCTTCTCCCGGAAATATGATTCAGAATTATCCGCATGCAACAAAAAAGGATGCCGAGTATTTTGCAAATGTTGAAAATATGGACAATGCCTCGGGAAAAATTTTAGACGAATTAAAATCGAGAGGTTTGTTGGAAAATACCATTGTAATTTTTGCTTCGGATAATGGGCCGTACAGAAATGGTTCATCCGGAAATTTGCGGGGATTAAAAGGTGAAGTTTACGATGGTGGAATTCGGGTACCTGGAATTGTGTATTGGCAAGGTAAAATTGAAGGTGGACAAATATCTGAAACTCCGGCTGGATTAATAGATATTTTGCCCACTCTTGCGGAAGCTTGCGATTTTGAACTTCCAAATGACAGGAAAATTGATGGGACCAGTTTGGTTCCGCTGTTCACTAATAAACAATTGGAAAGAAAAACTCCTTTAATGTGGTTTTATTATCGTGCTTACCCAGAGATTTCGATGCGAATTGGAGATTATATTTTAATTGGAAATGCACTGGATTCTGTTCCACGAACGCATCCAACAGCAGATTTAGATATGGATTTTATAAAAGATATTCAATTGAAAGAATTTGAATTGTACAGTGTTAAAAATGATCCCGGGCAGCAAAATAATTTGGTTGAATCAGAATCCGAAACTTTTAATAAAATGAAACCTCGAATGATTGAACTTCTGAACGAGATAAAAAATGATGGGCCGTATTGGGAAGGTTTGTTTGAATATGAAAGTTTGTCGTCGAAGTTTAAAAAAGAGTACATCCGGAAGTAGAATCCTTAACGTCATTCCCACGAAAGTGGGAATCTCATCAATTATTTGCACCGGATTCATGTTTTCACAGGAATGAGTATTTGAGAACGATTATTTGAGATGTAACTTTTCAGCAGTTTCCTGAATTAAATCCCAAGTTGTTTTTATGTGCTTTTCTTTTGTGTTGGTTTGTCCGATGCTCATGCGCAAAACAATTTTCCCATTTAATTTTGTATGAGTAAAATAGGCTTTTCCGGTTTCGTTTACAGCATTCATTAATTTCATATTGAAATCGTCACTCGATTTGTGGCGGAAACACACCAGATTTAAAGGCGGATCAACAAAAATTTCAAAATCTTTTGTTTGATTCACCCACCCGGTAAATTTCTTTGCCAATGAAACGTGTTCACGAATGTGGTGTTGTAATCCTTCCACACCGTAATGCCGAATAACAAACCAAAGTTTTAGCGAGCGGAAACGGCGTCCCAGTTGAATGTGCCAGTCGCGGTAATCGAAAACTTCGCCAGATTCGGTGGCTTTATTTCTTAAATATTCGGGTAGAATAGAAAACGTATTTATTAGTTCTTCGCGGTTGGCCACCCAAAATACATCGCAATCGAAATTGGTGAACATCCATTTGTGTGGGTTAAAACAGTAACTGTCGGCCAGTTCAACTCCATTTTGAAAATGCCTGAATTCCGGGCAAAGCATTGCGGTTCCCGACATTGCAGCATCGATGTGAAACCAACAGTTTTCAGTTTTGCAAATTTCGCCAATCTCTTTTATTGGATCGATTGCATTTGACGAGGTTGTTCCCAGCGCTGCACAAATAAAAAAGGGTGTGTATTCTTCTTTTTTATCTTTTTCAATTTGCTTTTTTAGCAAATCAGTCCGCATGGCAAATTTATCGTCGACATCAATCAAACGCAGATTATCGGTTCCGATACCGGCAATTTTCACTGCTTTTTCGATTGATGAATGTGTTTGTGTAGAAATATAAGCAACAAGTTTTTGTGGATTCCCTTTTTTGTTCGATTCAAATTTTGTGACTCGCTCGCGGGCAGTAATTATAGCTGTTAATGCAGAAGTAGACGCGGTGTCTTGAATTACACCGCCACCGGTTGACGTTGATTTGAATTTTTCCGGCATTCCCATCATTCCAACTAACCAGTCTAATACTTTTGTTTCCAACTCTGTGGCTGCCGGGCTGGTTGCCCAAATCATTCCTTGCACACCAAAACCCGATGAAACTAAATCGCCTAAAATTGCAGGGAAAGATGTGTTTGCCGGAAAGTATGCATAAAAATTTGGTGACTGCCAGTGTGTAATTCCGGGCATGATTTTATTCGTAACATCATTCATCATTTCATCCAAACTTTCACCTTTTTGTGGTGGGTTAGTTGGTAACGATGCTTTTATTTCGCCCGGTTTAACTTGTGATAAAACGGGATATTTTTCAATGTTTTCGTAGTAGTCTGCAATCCAGTCGATTACTTTTTTACCCTCCTCTCGGAATTGCTCCGGGGTCATGTGGTAGCCTGTTTTTTCCAATTTTTGGTGATTTAATATTTTACGCTAAAATTATCAAAATCGTTTAGAAGTTCAATTTTATATTTTGAAATTTTGTTAACGCGGGCACGAGTTGGCCCAATTTGAAGATAGTCGATAAAAGTATTTATGTCGGTTTCGTTTCCTTGTGCTACTATTAAAACACCACCGTCGCGACTGTTTTTTACCCAGCCATTAATTCCAATTTCACTGGCTTTTAGGCGGGCAAAATATCGAAATCCAACTCCTTGAACACGACCGGTTATTTTTATTTCATATTGAATCATTAACGAGTTTAATGTTCTAAGTTTCGAGTTAGGTTGTTTTTTTTTACTAAAAACTACAACTTTTTTTTACTGCTTAACCACTAAATTCTTAAACGCGCCATCCGAGCCATGCCCTACCCAAAAGCCTACTTTCCCTTTTTTGAATTCGCTTTTCATTTTAACCTGCAGCGAGGGTTCTTTGGCATCCTCAACAAAAACGGTAACCATTGGCCATTCTACTACAACTTTGGCATGAAAATATTCATCGGGATTTGGAACTGGTTTTACCGGATTTTCAAACTGTTCAGGAAAATCACCACGTAATTTATGCCAGGTAAATTCGGGGTGACTAATGTATTGGACAGAATGCCCGCTTCGAACTTTATCCGGATTTTTGAAATTAAACGGTCGAAAATAAATGGCATTAAAAGTCTCTTCATCCTGAATGTGAAAAGCCACACCAACAAAACTTTTTCCTGGATTATTTTTCCCTTTAATATCCATTTCTAGTGTGCCGTTTTCAAATTCTAGATCCTGGTAAATTGCTATTCCGTCACCTTCCGTTGTGCCAAGCATAACACTGTAAATCTTACCCTGTTCTTTTGAAATAAATGCAGCATCACGATTATAGTATTCCCATTTTGATTTGTCTTCAGCAAATGAAATCAAATCAGAATATTTTGTTTGTGCAAAAACAGAAGCAGAGAAAAGAATTCCGAGAAAGGTGATAAGTAGAGTCTTCATGGTTTTTCCTTTTAAGATAGGAATTTTTTGTGTCAGAATGAACCACTCCGTGTTACTCATTTTTAAACGCTTCCACATTTTCGGGTTGTACCAAAGCCCAAATAGAATAGATTCCAACAGCAGTTCCTATTGGGAAACTCAAAAGATGCAGAACAGAAAGAATAAGTGTTAAAATGCGAGCCCATTCTTTTCGTTTAAACAAACCCATCCCGGCAATAATTCCTGGAATACTCAAAACTACAAACATAACTATCATAATATTGGCAACAATCGACAGCACCATTTCAGCTTCATGTTCATCAACAAAATCACCTACAAAATGAAGTACTGTAAATAATATAATTCCAATTACAAGTCCTAAAATACTATACCCAATTTGGAGGGCGGCTACTACGTTAATGTGTCTTTCCATGATCTTTTTGGTTTTTTGTTAAGTAATAAAGTTACTAAATATAGCCTGAATAATTTTGGTGAATCTTAATTTTTAGACCAACTACAACAATTCACCGTTAAACTGGCTATTTAAATAGAGAATTCTAAAAAGAAAAATCTATTTTTGTAGTTGAAACAGAGAAGAAAATGGAACTATTAAAAGTTATATTATTGGCAGTTGCTTTGGTGGCCATAGCAATGGTTGGTATGGCAATTACAATATTGCTAAAAAAGGGAGGTAAGTTTCCAAATACGCATGTAAGTGGAAATAAATACTTGAAAAGTCAAGGCGTGTACTGCATTCAAACACAGGAAAAGTTAGATCAGAAAAAAGCCTGGGAAAAAATTAAATTTAAGAAAGTAACCTTTGCTCAAGATATGAAAGCCGGTAAATAACTGGTTTTTTTTGAAATTAGAAGAAATATCCAATAATGAATTTTCAAGTAAAAAAGAACTTCTTTTATTTGGAAATTGAGTATTGGATATTTTACATTGGGAGTTTTATTTTACCAAATACTGTCCAAATCCCTCCGACATATAAACCTGATTATTTCCTTGCTCATCGGCATAAATAAAATAGATTTCAATTTCAGGAACCAGTCGGGCAACTTCCACACCCAAATCCATTCCTAAAACCATAAAGGCTGTGGCAAATGCATCGGCAGTCATACAATCTTTCGCCAAAACTGTAGTGCTTAACAAACTGTGTTGTACCGGATAACCAGTTTTTGGGTCGATGGTGTGCGCATATTTTTTCCCGTCTTCAACATAAAAATTTCGGTAATTTCCTGAGGTTGCCATTGCAAGGTCAGGCAATTGAATTTTCGCTTGTAAATCGCTGGTTGAAACCAGAATATCTTCAGCTGGTTTGCTAATTCCGATGGTCCAGATTTTTCGTTTTGCATTTTTGCCCTTGGCAACCACTTCGCCACCAATTTCAACCATATAATTTTTGCACCCTTTCTCTTTAAGGAAACTGGCTAATAAATCGCTTGTAAAACCTTTTGAAATAGCGTTCATATCCAATTTTATTTCAGGATTTTCTTTCAGGATTTTTTTATTTTTTATTTGAATTTTTTTGTAACCGGTAATTAATTTTAGGCTTTCAACAATTTCAGGTGTCATTTTTTTTCTTTCGTCGGGTCCAAATCCCCAGGCATTTACTAACGAACCAGCTGTAATATCAAAAGCCCCGTTTGTAATTTTTGAAATTTCCATAGCTCGCTCAAAACAAGTAATAAATACAGGTTCTAACTTTGCATTCTCATTTCTATTTACTTTCGAAATGGTTGATTCCGCTTCGTAAGGCGAAAAAATCATCGTGTACTCCTGAAACTTTTCCGTAATTTCTTCCTGATAATCTTTGCCATTGGGACTCTGATAAATAATGCTGTACATGGTTCCATACGCAAAACCTTTGTTATAGATGTATTTTGCATTTTTTTGACAACCGTTTAGCGTTAGGGTAAGAATAAATATGATGAATAAATTTGTCTTCATTTTTTTGAAATTGAGTTGTGGGCGAAATTAAGAAAAATGTACTAAAGTCCAGCGATCTAATATTGATTCAATTGCCGTCAGATTTATCTGACGGCAATTGATAAAATTGTATCTGATGCTAACTATCTTTTGCCGTTGGATTTATCCAACGGTTTAAAAAAATAAATGACGAATAGTGTTTTTAGCCCTAAATAATTTAATCATAAAAATTCAATTATTAACTTTAGCACAAAATCAATAAAATCTAAAACAATGAAAATAGCAATGCTTGGTACCGGGTTAATCGGTACTTTTTATACCATGTCGTTACACGGATTACGCAGCCGCGATAAAGTTGTAACTGTTTATTCGCGCACCGAAGAACGTGGAGCAAAATTTGCCAAAGAGAATAATATTCCAAAATCGACAACCAGTTTGCAAGAGGCGGTTTCGGATCCTGATGTGGATGTTGTTGTGGTTGGGTTACCAAATAATTTGCATAAAGAAGCAATTTTTGCTGCAGTAGATGCGGGCAAGGCAGTTTTGTGTACCAAGCCGCTGGCGAGAAATGCAGAAGAAGCCTGGGAGATTCTGCAAAAGGTTGAAGAGGCTGGTGTTTTTCATGGATATTTGGAAGATTTGGTTTACACGCCGAAACATCTTAAAGCACACGAGTCTGTTGTAAATGGTGCAATTGGTAAAGTAAATTGGGTGCGTTCGCGTGAAGCACATCCCGGACCACACAGCGATTGGTTCTGGAATCCTGAAGAATCGGGTGGGGGAGCAATTATCGATTTGGGTTGCCACTGTATTGAGATTGGACGTAGTTTTATAGGTAAAGATATTCGCCCCGTTGAAGTTGTTTGCTGGGCCGATACACAGGTAAAACCCATTGCAGCTGAAGACAATGCCATTGGATTGGTGCGCTACCAAAATGGAGCAATCGGGCAATTTGAGGTGAGCTGGTGTTTCCGCGGTGGAATGGAGTTAAAAGATGAAGTTGCCGGCATTGATGGTTCAATTCGTATTGATAGTTTTTTGCGAACGGGATTAGAAATATTTTCTGCAGTCGGGCAAAAAGGTTATGTAGTAGAGAAAGCTGAAACCGATAAAGGGTGGTTATTCCCGGTTGGCGATGAGGTTCATGAATTGGGTTACAACTGTATGTTTGCCGATATGTTTGATTCTATTGAAGCAGGAAAACAACCTACTGAAGATTTTTACGATGGTTATATTGTAAATGCAATTATGGATGCCTGTTATAAATCGGCAAAAACAAAAAAATGGGAACCCATCGAATTTAAAGAGTGGCGTGGAAAAGAGAATGTAGAACCGCTTTCGGCATTTGTGGAATACGACGAAAATAATTGGTTGGTTAAAGAAGAGTTACTTCCCGATGGCCGTAAAAAATTGATTTTGAAGGACAAAACCTCTGGCGAGATTTTGCAGAGGGTGGAATAATTGAATGGAAAGGTAGATTTAATTCTTTGTGTTTTTTTCTGATATATGTGAATCAAGGGTTGAAATCATTTCGTTATTAACCCGGTGTTTATTACAATAGATTGCTTCGGTTGCACCTCGCAATGGCGCAATATCGATTATGTAAGGGATGGTCAGGCTGGTGGCGAAGCCACCAGCCTGACCATCCCCAAAATACCAATTATTGTCGTCATTGCGAGGAAGAATGACGAAGCAATCTGTTCCAATTCACCCTTTATCATTTTCTATAAATACATTTCAACCCTCGATTCGCATGACATATCATTTCGACGAAGAATGAGGAGAAATCAGTTCCTAAAAATAACAGATTTAGCTTTGCTGATTTTCAATTCATTCGTGCCTCATCCGAAATATCAACTCAGAACAATCTGGCGTTTTATACCATGTTTCACAGCTGTGTGAAAACGTACTAAAAATGACTAACTCCGGCATTTATGGCGGAGATTGAAAAATGACAATACTCAATGGGCTTTAGTCCAACACGCTGACATTAAGGGCTAAAGCCCAGTTTTTCGTTTGTCACAATTTCCCCGACATAAATGTCGGGGTTAGTCAAAAACCATCATTTTAACACGACCAGTGAAGCGTTGTGCAAAATTTAAATGTGTTTGCACTGTTATCTGGTCATCACCAACTCTTCACTGAAAAGGTTTTTGTTAACTTTACACACATAATAATATTTTTTATGACCCAGCTGGAAAAATTCAAAGAATTAAAATCTCAACTCGAAGGCGACCTTTTTATCGATAATGTTCAACGTGTTTTGTATTCAACGGATGCCTCGCAATACAAAGAGATGCCTCTGGCCGTTACCAAACCAAAGTCCGTAGCCGATATTAAAAAGATAATTGCTTTTGCAAGTGAAAATGGAACTTCAATTATTCCACGAGGTGGTGGTACTTCGTTGGCTGGGCAGGTTGTTGGTAGCGGCATTGTGGTCGACATTTCAAAATACATGAATAAAATCCTCGAATTCAATATAGAGGAAAAGTATGTAGTTGTTGAGCCGGGAGTAGTTTTAGCTGAATTAAACCAGTTTCTTGCTGAACACGGTTTGCAATTTGGCCCCGAAACTTCAACTGCCAACCGCTGTGTTATTGGCGGAATGCTTGGGAATAACTCCTGTGGATTACACTCTTTGGTTTATGGAAGTGTACGCGAACATATTTTAGAAGTGGACGCTATTCTTGCCGATGGTTCGGAGACTACTTTCAAGCCGCTTACAAAATATGAATTTCAACAAAAATTAAATGGCAATCTCAATCTTTTCGAAAAAGCCATTTACAAAAACATAAACGTTATTCTCTCCAACCCTGAAAACCAGAAGGAGATTCGTGACAAATTTCCGGCACCGGAACTAACCCGACGAAATATGGGTTATGCCATCGATTCTTTATTGAATTCTGAAATTTTCACAGAAGGTGGAGAAACGTTCAATTTTTGCAAATTACTGGCAGGATCGGAAGGAACACTGGCTTTTTCACACCGCATTAAATTGAATGTCATTCCTCTCCCTCCAAAATTTAAAGGACTGGTTTGTGCCCATTTTGAAACCCTGGAAGAATCGCTCGAGGGAAACCTGATTGCGTTAAAACACAAACCAACTGCCATTGAATTAATGGATGATACAGTGATGCAGTGCACTAAAGCTAATCGGGAACAAAATAAAAATCGCTTTTTTGTAAAGGGCGATCCGGGTGCAATGTTAATGATTGAATTTTCTTTTGATATAGAAAAAGAATTAAACGATACAGTTGCTGCTTTGGAAAAAGATTTGCGCGAAGCAGGATTAGGATATCATTTTCCGCTGGTTACCGGAGCCGACAAAATTAAACGCGTTTGGGCACTCCGTACTGCTGGTCTCGGACTTTTGGCAAATATCCCCGGCGACCGGAAAGGTGTTCCCGGAATTGAAGACACCGCCGTTTTACCCAAATATTTGCCTGATTATATTGCCGATTTAAAAGTAGTTTTGAAAAAACTTGGATTGGAAAGTGTTTATTACGCACACATTGCCACCGGCGAAATTCATTTCCGTCCGCTAATAAATTTTAAAGACCCGGCTGATGTAAAACTTTTCGACACTTTAATGAATGAAGTTGCCGGATTAGTAAAAAAATATCGCGGTTCGATGAGTGGTGAACATGGCGACGGACGAGTGCGTGGAAAGTTTATTCCGTTTATGTTGGGCGAACAAAATTACCTCTTGGTTAAAGC
>JABMPI010000760.1 GCA_013203755.1 Bacteroidota bacterium | reverse complement strand
TTGCTTTTACAATATCTCCCGAGTAACGAATTCCACCATCTGCAATTACCGGAATTCCTGAACCTTTAATCGCTTGCGAAACATTATAAATTGCTGAAAGCTGAGGAACACCAACACCTGCAATTACACGGGTTGTACAAATAGACCCTGGTCCAATACCAACTTTCACACCATCTGCACCAGCTTTTACCAATGCAATTGCTGCTTCGGCAGTTGCAATATTTCCAACAACAACATCTTTCTCCGGATATTTAGCTTTAATTCTTTTAAGCATTTCCAAAACACCTTTTGAATGACCGTGGGCAGTGTCGATTACCAATGCATCTACTTGTGCTTTTACCAATTCATCAACCCGATCCATTGTGTCACCTGCAATACCTACTCCGGCAGCTACACGCAAACGTCCTTTTTCATCTTTACAAGCAAGCGGTTTGTCTTTTGCCTTTGTAATATCTTTATAGGTTACCAGCCCAATAAGTTTATTGTTTTTATCTACAACCGGTAACTTTTCAATTTTGTATTTCTGAAGAATATCTGCTGCACTTTCCAAATCGGTTGATTCGGTAGTTGAAATCAGATTTTCGATGGTCATCACTTCTTCAATTGGACGATCCATGTTTCTTTCGAATCGTAAATCACGGTTAGTAACAATTCCAACTAAATAGCCGTGACCATCTACAACCGGAATTCCTCCGATTTTATATTTTGCCATAAAAGCCAATGCATCGCTTACTTTCTTTTCACGGGTAATAGTAATTGGGTCATAAATCATCCCATTTTCGGCACGTTTTACGATTTTTACTTGATGGGCCTGCTCTTCAATTCCCATATTTTTGTGAATAACTCCAATTCCACCTTCGCGAGCAATCGCAATTGCCATATGGTTTTCGGTAACTGTATCCATTGCCGCACTAACAATAGGCGTGTTAATGTATATTGAACGCGAAAATCTAGATGTTAAATCTACCGTATGAGGCAAAACTTCTGAGTATGAAGGAACTAAAAGTACATCGTCGAAGGTTAACCCTTCAAATACCACTTTATCTTTAAGAAACGACATGTGCAACAGTTTTTTATGTTTTTATCAAAGCGCAAAATTACAAAAAAAATAGCTGACTACTATCCAATATTTTAACGCCGACGAACGTTTTGAGCAATAAAAATTGTTAAACATTAAAATGATTTCTTAATTTGTGTTATGGAAGATTTCAAGCAGTTATTAATTCGATATTGGGGCTACCCCGATTTTCGTCCATTACAACTGGATATTATCAATTCGGTTGCCAATGGAAAAGATACGCTTGGATTGATGCCAACCGGCGGCGGAAAATCCATCACTTTTCAGATTTATTCGCTTTCGCAGAAGGGAATTTGTATTGTTGTTACGCCCTTAATTGCTTTAATGAAAGACCAGGTTGAAAACCTGAATAGAAAGGGAATTAAGGCACTGGCAGTTCATAGTGGAATGTCGCCGCGAGAGATTAGATTAACGTTAGACAATGCAGTCTGGGGCGATTATAAATTCTTATATGTTTCTCCGGAGAGATTGAATTCGGAGCGTTTTCGGGAACGCCTGGCACAAATGAAAGTAAATTTGATAACCATTGACGAAGCACATTGTATTTCGCAATGGGGTTACGATTTTCGTCCCAGTTATCTGAATATAATTCAACTTAGAAAAATTCTGCCAAATGTTAAATTTTTGGCACTTACAGCCACAGCCACGGTAAAAGTTGCCGAAGACATTCAGGAAAAACTGGGATTTACAGAAAAGAATATCCTGAAAATGTCTTTCGAACGTGAGAATTTGAGTTACCTGGTGCGGGGCATGGAAAATAAAACCGGTTATTTGCTAGATACTATTAGAAAAGTAAAAGGCTCTGGAATTATCTACGTAAGAAGCCGAAAAGCAACACACGAGATTTCGGATGAATTACGAGCCAATAATATTTCGGCCGATTTTTACCATGCAGGTTTAAGTAATTACGCACGAAGCAATAAACAAGATAGTTGGTTAGAAGGTAAAACCCGCGTAATTGTTGCTACCAATGCATTTGGGATGGGAATTGATAAACCTGATGTACGATTTGTAATTCATATTCAACCCCCGGATTCGTTGGAGGCCTACTATCAGGAAGCTGGGCGTGCCGGACGAGATGGCAGAAAATCGGCAGCAGTTTTACTTTTTAACAATACCGATACTACCAAATTAAAAAAGCATGTAATTGTTGCTTTCCCCGAGATTGCAAACATTAAAAGAATTTATGATGCACTTTGTAACTATTTGCAAATAGCTCAGGGTTTTGGAAAATTGCAAATACGCGAATTTCATTTACAAGGTTTTGCTCAGGCATTTAAATTCCAGCAAGCGATGGTTTACAACAGTCTTAAAATATTGCAACGCGAGGGTTATTTGGAATTTACCGAAGAAGTAGACAGCCCATCGCGTGTTTATTTTACGGTATCGCGCGATGAATTGTATAAGTTTCAGGTAGCAAATGCCAATTTCGATGGGTTTGTGAAATTGATACTTCGCTCGTATACTGGTCTGTTTACGGGTTATGTTACCATAGACGAAGAATTGTTGGCAAAACGCGCCGGGCTCGACCAGGAACAGGTTTACAACTATTTAAAGCACCTTCGGAAATCGAAGATAATAGAT
>JABMPI010000759.1 GCA_013203755.1 Bacteroidota bacterium | reverse complement strand
TTTGGGAAGGCACATGTTGCATACATTCCAAATGGAACAATAACCGGGTTAAGTAAAATAGCACGTGTAGTTGATGTTTTCTCACGCAGATTGCAAGTTCAGGAAAGACTGACTATGCAAATTAAAGAATGTATTCAGGAAACCTTAAAACCCCTTGGAGTTGCCGTAGTTATTGAAGCACAGCACCTTTGTATGCAAATGCGCGGAATACAAAAGCAACATTCTATTACCACAACATCAGATTTTACCGGAGCATTTCAAAAAACCGCAACCCGCGATGAATTTATAAAACTGATTAGTACAAAATTTAGTTAATTTACTTTTACAAAAATTCAAGACAAACCGAAGCTGGGAGTTTTATCTCTTTCCCTGTAAATTTGGGTATTCCGGTTTTGGGATGAATTTTAAAGACAGTAATATTTCCCCTTTTCTGATTAGCCACTAACATAAATTTCCCGTTAGGAGACAATGTAAAATTACGGGGCCAGTCGCCTTCAACAGAAACAGTCTCTTTAAATTTTAGTTTATTTGAATCGGCATCCACAGAAAAAACTGCAATTGAATTATGTCCCCGATTCGAGCCATAAATAAATTTTCCATCTTTTGAAAGATGAATATCTGCACAATAACTTTCACCATTAAAACCAGCGGGTAATGTTGAAATATCCTGAATCGCAATCAAGGTTCCATTTTGTTTTTCCAAAACAGTAATAGTTGAGTTTAACTCATTTATTACATAAATAATTTCTCCATTCGGATGCAATTCAAAATGGCGTGGCCCTGCGCCATCTTTCATTTTTACAAATTTTTGTTGCGCCGAAATCAGCTTCCCATTTTCTAACGAATAAATATTCAACTGGTCTGTTCCCAAATCGGCACTATAAATATTACCATCAAAAACTGAAAATTTTATTGAATGTGCATGTGCAACATCTTGCCGCGACTTATCGGAACCAGAACTTTTATTTATAATTATTGAAGATGCGGGCGACAAACTGCCATCGCCATTTATTGGATAAACCGATGTGGTTCCACCAGAATAAGTTGCAATTGCAGCAAATTTTCCGTCGGGCGAAACATCGATATGACAAGGACCAGCACCATTTGAAATCTGTCTATTCACAAAATGCAAATTCCCATTTTTTTCAATTTTATAAGCAATTGCAAAACCACCCGACTTTTCTACGTCTTCGGTAGTTCGGGAAACTGCATACAAATATTTCTTATCGGCTGACACCTTTAAAAAGGAAGGATTATCAATTCCCTTAAAAGTTTTATCCAGCGAAATATCACCCGTTTCGGAATTAAAATCGCAGAGATAAATTCCTTCAGCTCCTTCAGACGTAAACGTCCCCACATATAATTTTTCATTGCTTTGGGGCTGGCATTTTGCAAATAATCCGCTCAAAACAAAAGCGACCAATACTATTAAACTTCTAATATTCATTGTATAATATTCAATTTTAATTAAACTTTTTGTAGTCTGATTCCTTTAATAATTATAAGTTTTACTAAACTAAACATATAATCGTATGAAAACGCTAGAAACCATATTTTTATTCATTTTACTTTTGGGAGTACTTTCTTTGCAAGCACAAAAACTTGAAAAAGTTTGGGAAACTACCACTGAATTAAAGACTCCGGAGTCGGTGCTTTACGATGATGAGCGAGATGTTATTTACGTTGCAAACGTAAATGGAAACCCGGCAGAAAAAGATGGAAATGGGTTCATTAGCATTTTAGATGCGGATGGTAACATTACCAATTTAAAATGGATAACTAATTTAAATGCGCCAAAAGGAATGGCAATTTATAAAAACAAATTATACGTTTCGGATATTACTCAGTTGGTTGAAATTGACATAGAAAAAGGGGAAATAATAAAAAAATATGATGCTGTAAATTCCGTTTTCCTAAACGACGTTTCTGCTGATAACAGTGGGATGATTTTTGTTTCTGATACCCGAACTGCAAGAATACACGTTCTAAAAAACGGCGAATTAAAGGTTTGGATAGAAGGCAAACCACTGGAAAACCCGAATGGATTAATGGTTGAAAATGGGATGCTATTTATTGG
>JABMPI010000758.1 GCA_013203755.1 Bacteroidota bacterium | reverse complement strand
GGGTGTTTTTTTGATATTCCCAAATGTTTCAACTTTAGGTTTACCGCCAACTGCTGTATTTATAGTAAAACCATAAACACCTTTCATCCCTTTTTTTATATCATCAAGGTTTATTTCTCCTTCTTTGCTAATACCTCCTTTTTCTTCGAGTTTACCTGCAAGGTCAACTAATTTTTCAATGCCTTTAAAAAGACCACCGAAACCGAAAAGATTAAAATCAGATTCCTGATTTTCATCTTGATTCTTACTTTTATTTTCTTTTTTATCCATGACTAAAAATTTTAAATGAAACTTCTTTTAATTTAATACCTTATTATTGAATTAAGGTTATCCTTCATAAATTAAAATTAATCAAATCCCTAAAAAAAAAATTCACCTTAATTGCTAAAGGCTGGTTTGCGAGAGATACAGGTTTTTGTACAAATTTGAGTCTTCCATCCTGATAATCCCCCTTGCCAAATGCTCGGCGCGTTGTAATTTCAATAAATCGTTTTCTCTTAATCCTGTTTCGTAGCAAAAAACCTTAATATAATTATCAACATCATTCTCGCATTTTGGAGCGTATATATTAATAAATTCATTAATTGTTGTGGTTGAATCAGTCCAAATCGAACGACTAGATATTTTAAGGTTCAAATCGTATAACAAAGCAGCATATCCTTCTTCCAATGTATTAAACTTCCTAAATTTACCTGTTCTGAAACTTCTTAAGTTTCCAGGATTGTTATTCAGGGCTGCCAATGTATTTTTACTAATTTTTTGTTTAAAATCAGGCTTAATTACTTCGATATATTTGGGAATTAAATGATCCTTTTCGGGGTCCAGTGAAAAATCTTCCATATTAATTATGGTAGGCTGAGCTGCCTCATTCCATGCAAATAAAAATATTAATATGAAAAACAACCTGTTCATACTTTTATAATCACTTAATTAACCTGTCTGAATCTTATAATAACTAAGGCAAATTGACTTTTGCTTCCAGTTGTTCAACGCGCTTGTCCAAAGCTTCCTGTTTTTCGTTCAGTTCTTTCTCGCGTGCTTTGGTTGAGAGGTAGGTATCTTCCTGCCACCAGTTAATTCCCATTTCCATAGCTTTATCGACCGAAGCCACAAGCAACCTAATTTTAATGGTTATCAGGTCTATATCTGCTATCTGGATTTTTATATCACCTGCAATAACAATTCCTTTATCGAGTACTCTTTCGAGAATATCGGCAAGGCCGGTCGCGTTAATTGAATGAGTAGGTTCTGACATAATGTAGTTTTGTTTTTTTATTAGTAATTAATCGACATGGTTTCCCAATCTTCTTTATTGTTCTTCTTTGAGTTTTTATTTTCTTCAGAAGTTAGTCTCGGTCCAAGTTTTTCATTTGTAAATGCCTGTATCTCCTTCAGTTTGTTTTGAATAATCGCAAGCCTAAATAAAATCCTGCTTTCTTCACTCTTTAACCGGGTTCTTTCTTTTTCGAAAAGATAGAGTTTTATGAAATCGGACTCCTCTTTGTTGGGAACACCTGATTTATTGACATTTTGCATCGATTTAATGCTTTGAAGTCCTTTTATAGCCCTTGTTGCTATTGGCATAATATTTTGGATTTAAAGATTAATAATTTGTACCGCTACGTATATTGTTCTATTAATGTATTAACAATACCTCTTACCTTTTCCTGATTTGTTTTTGAACCCACCCGGCTTGTTTCGGAAGTAAGAATGTCCTGGCAAATTGTTCTAAACATCTCTTTTGATTTTGATGGTGTTGTGTTTAAAGTTGCCATTGTTGTTGCAATCATAATAGAACCACGAACAGTAGGGTCAAATTCGGTTTTTCCCGATTCGCGCAGGCCTCTTACAACTTTAACTATTGTCTCGGTATCCTTCAGCGAAAGTTTTGATTTTGCCATGGTAATGCGCAATTCAGTATCGTAATCAAAATGATCGAGGTCCAAAGTAACCATCCTGTCGCGTAGGGCATCCTGGGTACGGTTAACGCCGGCATATTCTTCCGGGTTTGAAGTAAAGATTGCACGGAATTCGGGATGCACTTTCATATAGTATTCATCCTTTTTTGTTGCCGAAGTGGTCATCATCCTTTCTTGAAGAATGGGCAAAAGG
>JABMPI010000757.1 GCA_013203755.1 Bacteroidota bacterium | reverse complement strand
GAAGTGGACGGCGAAATGTTGGAGGCAGTTCAACGCGTTTCAATTTATCCTGGAAAATATTGGTTCGAATCGGATCTAACCGTTACTGGTTGCTCTGCAGGTTCGCAAATTGTAACAGGAATAGTTAACACCCATTTAAAACGCGAGCCTTTCGAATTTAAAGCTGGCGGTTTTCAATGTATTGGAACGCATGATGTGCAGTCGTTAAATAAAGATGAATTGGGAATGGCTGCTATTGTACCACTTTCTGAAGCCGGTAAAATAGGTCGCACAACTGACATTAACTTTTTTAAATTGGGATTCGAAACAGTGGTTTCAAAAGGGTTTAGCAATATAATCTCGGAGACATATTATATCGGGCAAAAATGTAAGCGTGATGTTTCAGCAAAGCACTATTTCTTTTCGGTTTGGGGATTGGATAAAGACCGGTGGAAAACTGAAGATGGATTTAGGGAATATATTACCGAAGAAGCTGAGAAATTGTCTGAACCAATTATTGTTTTGTAGGATAATTACAATGTTGTTTAAAAAAGGTAGAGCCGTGATTAATCGCCCCGCTCTACCTTTTTTATTATTTGCCTCTAATTTATTACAAATTTCATTTACAGTTTGTAATTATGACGCTTCCAATTCGAATAGGTTTATTTTACGGAAAATTCCAAACTTCCACCTTTTTGAATGTCATCGTGTGTAATTAAAGGTGTAATTTCTTTGCCGTTTAGTTTTACCTCATTAAAAATAGTTGTGTCGTTTTCGACTTTTGTTTTTAAAATAAATTTTCCGCCCGGATAGTATGTTTTGTCCAGATGTAAAATTACTTTTTCGAAAATGGGAGAGGAAAGCTGATATTCATTGCTTCCGGGGCAGGTTGGGTAAAATCCCATAGCTCCGAAAATATACCACGCCGACATTTGTCCGGCATCATCGTTCCCTGAAACTCCTCCCGGTCCTAAATCGTATTCTGTTCTTAGAAGATTTTTAACCGTTTCCTGTGTTTTGTCCCAACGGTTAACGTAATTGAAAAAGAAGGGTATTTGATGACTTGGTTCATTGCCGTGCCAATACTCGTTATTGTCTATTAATGTAATTAGTTTTTGTTTAAATATTTCTTTGCCGCCCATTAGGTCCATTAAACCTTTCACATCATGTGGTACGTACCAGGTATAATGTTTTGGTGTTCCTTCGGTAATGTAAAACATATCTTCATTCTCATCAAATTCATCGGTAAATGTCCCATCGCTATAACGCCCGCAAACCCATCCTTTCGTTTCGTCAAAAACATTTGTGTAATTTAATGCTCGTGCAGCTAATTCATTATAATCCTCCGTTTTTTCTAATTTTTTAGCCACTTGTGCCACACACCAATCGTTGTATGCATATTCTAAAGTGCGCGAAACTTGTTCATTGTTATGAAAAGCATAAGGTACATCATCTTCAATAGGAATATAGCCTAATTCAATATAACTTCCTAATGCCCTCCGGCCTTTGCCGTCTTTGTAATCTTCCAGATCTGGCGTTTTAAAAGCATTTTTGCGCATATATTTATAGGCCTTTTCAATGTCAAATTCAAAACCTTTGGCAAAAGCGTCGGCAATAATTGATGTGCTGTGGTCGCCAATCATTGCAGAAGTGTAACTATTCCACATTGGGAATATCGGTAGCCATTCTCCTTGCTCTGCTTTAACAATCAACGATTTTACCATGTCGTTGTATTCTTTCGGAGCAATTAAACTTAACAATGGCATTTGTGCACGGTAAATATCCCAGTTCGAGAAATCGTCGTAATAATCAAAATCCTTTGCAACATGTATTGTAGAATCATCAGCAAATCCTGGATACTCCCCATTAATATCGCTATATAAACGAGGATGTAATAAACTGTGATACATGGATGTATAAAATTTAGTCAACTCTTTTTCATTGGTACTTTTTACTTCTATTTTTCCCAGAGCTTTGTTCCATGTATTTTCAAGCTTTGTTTTTATCTCTTCAAAATTCCAATCTGGTATTTCCGATTCCATATTTTTACGTGCATTCTCTATGCTTGTAAAAGAGGTGCCAATTTTCATTTTTAACGGAGCGTTATCGGCCAAATCAAATGAAACGTAAGCTCCAATTTTTTTCTGATTTTGCCTTTCTGTAGTTTCATGCTCGTAGTCCATGTCGCCAAAAGTGCCATATTTTTCAATTTTAGAGTCGAATTTAGCTACGAAATAACCAGCAATTCCCGAAGGTTTTCCATGTCCGTTATAAATTCGGTGCACCGGATTATAACCGTAAATCTCCTGTCTCTCCAAATCTATTTTTATATATCCCTGATTCTCGTCGCTATTTACATCAATAATTATGGTTGGATCTTTTGTTTCGAGCCACGAAAATCTGAAAAAACCACATCGTTTTGTGCTGGTAATTTCGGTCATAATATTTTTTGCAGGAAAAAGTGCAGACAAATAGGCAGGCGATGTATTATCGGTATCTAATAAATACATGGTTTGTCTCTGGCTTGGTAAAAACCTAAAGTTTTGGGTTAAGCTAGTGGGGAAAATTGTAAATGTACCGTAATCCTGAGTACACGATCCGCTGAGCCAGTGTGATGCCCTGAATCCTTGAACCAACGTTCCTCCGTTGTAAAAGGGAGCCACACATTTTTTCTCTGAGCCCTGGATCTGAGGAGTCCATTGTGTCATTCCGAATGGTGTGGTTACTGCCGGAATGGTCTGCCCATTTCCTATATGATTGCCGGGTCGCTCCTTTGCCGAGATTGTTGTGGCTTCCCCTGTGCCAATTAATGGGTCAACAAATTGAATGTAGTTATTTGTTTCAGTATTATTGCATGAAACAGAAAGGATAAAAAATAACGCATAAAAAATAGTAATCTGATTGGTTCTCATACGAAGTCTTTGTTTATTGTTTTAATTAGGGCGTAAAAATATAAAAATCAAAAATATTTCAAAGTAGATTTATCTTGATAGATTAAAAATATCAGATTATTAAATAGTGTCAGCAAGAAAACTACTCTTTTTTACTGTCTTTGTCAAGAAGGCTTCAAAGACAAGGCT
>JABMPI010000756.1 GCA_013203755.1 Bacteroidota bacterium | reverse complement strand
TTTGCAAAAAATGATTCTTTTAAAATGAAGTTGATAGAATTGTTTTGAGCGACAAATAAAAATCAATAATCAAATAAAAAATCAATAAAATGAAACTAACTTTTTTTCTATTTTTAATTTTCCCAATAATCTTGCAGGGACAGTCGGTGGGTACACGTGTATTCAAACAGGATGTGGTTGTACAGCACACAGAAAAACAGGGTTTTACGGATGAAGAAGTGGAGGCTGTGGTTCTTGATAATGGATCAACAATAGCAGTTTTGACCAATTCTCAATTAATATGGGACGGTGAAAAATGGTCTTTACATAATTCAAAAGTTAAAACTGAGGCGATTCAATTGCCCAAATTTCCGGCTCAGTATGGAGAAGTAATTGCTTCCGTTGAATTCGAAAATGGATTCGCAGCTGGAACTGAAAACGGGTTGTTTATTTATTCAGGAAAAAATAAAAAGTGGAAAGCAATTATTCCACAAAATGAAAAGTACAAATGGGCACTAAAAAGTGTGGCAGCTTTGGTTGTAGATTCAAAAGCACAACTTTGGTTTGGAGCAGAACAGGGAGTTGGCTGCTTTGATGGCGAAAACTGGAAATTATTTGCGGGAGATGAAGGTTTGCCTTATAACCAATTTACCTGCGCAGCAGCCGGACCTGATGGAACTGTATGGTTTGGAACCGAAATTGGTGCCATTCGTGTTGAAAACGATTACTTCTACTATCGGCATAGTTTGCGTTGGTTGCCAAACGATTATGTAAATGATATTGCAGTTGGCAAGGATGGAACGGCCTGGATTTCAACGAATAAAGGAGTTTCTCAGATTTCTTCTGAAGTAATGACTTTAGATAAAAAATCAGTTCATTTTGTTGATCAAACTGAAAACCGTCATCATCGAATGGGTTTTATTGCCCCCAATCAATTAAAAGTGCCTTATGATGTAAGTTCATCAACCCCGGGCATCTCGGATAACGACGGAATGTACACTTCTATGTATGGTGCAGCACAAGCATTTCGATACGCTGTTACGGGCGATGCTGAGGCAAAAGAATTGGCAGATAGAAGTTTGGATGCGTGTAAATGGTTGGTTGATATAACGCACGAAGCAGGTTTTCCGGCGAGGGTAATTGTGAATAAAGACTGGCCTGAACCACTGGCAGATCCGGAGTACAGTCATAAAATGAATCTGAATGTTCAAAAGCATGATCCTTTTTGGAAAGATATAAATCCACGTTTTGTTTTAAGTAAAGACGGTAAATATTTGTGGAAATGTGATACCAGCTCTGATGAGTTGGCAGGGCACTATTTTTTCTATGGAATTTATTATGATTTGGTTGCCCAAACAGATACAGAAAAAGCAAAAGTTCGTGAAGTGGTGGCAGACATAACCGACCACTTAATTCGTAATGGTTTTTATTTAAAAGATCACGATGGCAAAGCAACACGATGGGGCGATTTTTCACCTGAATTCTGTAACTCTATTTGGGGTTGGGATCAGCGTGGATTAAATTCAATGATGATGTTGTCGTTTTTAAATGTTGCCAAGCATGTAACGGGTGATGCAAAATATGATAAAGTTGCAAAAATGTTACGCGATGAGCACAATTACCACATTAATGCTATGCACGGAAAAGAGTTTTTTCCGCCAAGTAACGTTGTGCCATGGGATAATAATCTGTGTTTAATGAGTATGTACGGACTGATGAATTATGAAGAAAATCCAGAGCTGTTGATTATGTGGCGCATGTCGTTGGAGAATTCGTGGTTGCACATCAGCAAACAAGAAAATGCATTTTGGAATTCAATTTATGCTGCTTTGGCAAATAATTTTACTGAAAGGGCTGATAATGGTTTCTTTAACACCGGGAATGTTTTTTCTGAAGCAGGAGATTTTACCAATCAGGTTATAGCTGAATTTAATAAAGTACCAGCTTTGGGTGCGGGTATTTTGGAGACACTCCAACGTATTCCTTTGGATTTAGTAGGTTATAGAATGGACAATACACATCGTTTAGATGTTGAATTTGATCCGGCTCCCGGACAAAAACCAACAATGGGTTGGAGAGTTGGTGGATATGCAGTTCCGGTTGATGAGCGTGGTCATGTTAGGCAAGACAGAGATGGATTTGAACTTGACTTTCAAGAAGTTGGTGGCGGAAATGCAGAACAGGAAGGAACGTTCTTTCTTCTGCCGTACTACATGGCACGGTATCATGAGCTGATAAAATAATATAACATAATACTATTTTTGAAATGCCTCGGAAGCTGTTTGCTTTTGGGGCATTTTCGTTTTGGAATATTCAGGATTCACCAAAATTGAATTGTGGGAATAGTAAAGATTTTAAAGGGAAAATGAATAATTTTTAGATACTCCGTAAGATTTTAATATTTTTATCCCGCTTTTATGCTGTATGTAATAAAAAGAAAAGTTTATTTAGGACAACTTTTGAAAACCAAGCTAACGTAAAAGTGAATGAATCAATTTTTAATAGCTTCGATTTCAACACTAAAAATATATATTTAGAAATATACTAAACTAAAAATCAATGAAAATCAAGAGTCTAACAATTATTATCCTTTTTGCTGTGTTTGCGCGTACAAATGGATTACAAGCGCAGGAAATTAAACCAAACGAAGTAAAACAAATAATGGAAAAGGTTGCGGATTGGCAAATCGATCACTACCGCGATTCCTATAGTAGAGATAAAGTTCATCATCCTCTTGATTGGACAAACGGTGCATTGTACGTTGGCATGGTGAAATGGGCTGCCATGGCAGATAATGACAAATATTACAATTGGCTGAAAGAAATTGGAAACAACCATGAGTGGTTGCTTCATAAACGTAAATATCATGCCGATGATCATACCGTTGGGCAAATGTACATTGAGCTTTACCGAAAATACAAGGATGAAAAAATGATGGAACCCACAAAAAAGCATTTTGAGTTTATCATGATGCACCCTTCACAATCAAAACTAAATTGGCAAACTCCATATCATCAGGATCGCTGGAATTGGTGCGATGCTTTATTTATGTCGCCCCCGGTTTGGGCAAAACTTTACAATATAACAGGTGAACAAAAATACCTCGATTTTATGATTGCTGAGTTCAAAGCTACCACTGAGTTTTTGTTCGATAAAGAGAAGAGTTTTTATTACCGCGATGAAAGGTATAAATCACAACTTGACAATGGAACAAAAGTGTTTTGGTCGCGTGGTAATGGTTGGGTTTTTGCAGGACTGGTAAATATTATGAATGAACTAAATCCTAAAAGCAAAGAGTACAAGTATTTCCTAAAGATTTATAAAAAGATGGCAAAAAAACTGCTTGAAATTCAAACTCCTCAAGGTCACTGGGCAATGAGTTTATTGGGGCAGGATTTTTATCCGACTCCCGAAACAAGTGGTTCGTCGTTTTTTGTTTACGGATTAGCGTGGGGAATAAACAATGGTGTTTTGGATAAAGCTGATTATAGCGAAGCTGTAGTAAAAGGCTGGAATGCCATGGCAGGTTACGTAACAAAAGATGGTATGCTTGGCTATGTTCAACCCATTGGGGCTGCTCCGGGAAGTGCCTGGCCAGATAAAACGGAAGTATATGGAACCGGGGCGTTTTTAAGCGCCGGATCAGAAATTTATAAGATGTTTGGAGGGAAATAGTTTTTGATTGTTGAATTAGTGTAATCGAAAAGGAATCTGTTTTTTATCCGAAAACAACTTCATATTTAAACGAAGAAACGGCTCGTACCAATATTGTAAAAAGGTACGAGCCGTTGTTTTTATGTTCCTTAATTTTTAATCAACCAAATCTCTGAAACCTGCGAGCCTCGTTCACCTTCGCCACAAGTCCATTTAAAGTTAACAACTCCATCTTTTACCGCTTCTGCAGGAACCTGAAATTCATAAATTGGTTGAATTCCGGTTTTTATAAAATCATGAACTAAAATATCGTCGGCAACCATTTTCATGCGAGAACGGAAACGTCCGGTGTAGGCTACTTTTATGGTGTACGAACCTTTGGGATTAAGCTTGTCGTAAACAATTTCCAATGGCTGGTCGTAAAGTGTTGTCACTTGCTGCATCCATGAGGTTGGTGAGGCAGACCCGTCAAATCCTTTTGCTGTAATTTGATGCACCCACTCTTTTCCTTGAAGTCCAACTCCAAAACTAATTCGAGGCGAAGCCAGTGTTCCTGGGTCTTCTGATCTGCTAACATCAACTTTAATCCTTTCCCAACTTTTAGGAGTAGCAAAATTGTCATAGAATCCGCCAGTACCCGGATTGTTACGATTTAAAATTTCCTCAATTTTTTGCAAACGCTCATTTTCATTTTGTAATTTTTCAATTGCATTTAGCTGATCCATTGTCCACATTACATTATTTAGCGGAAGATGCATGTTGTCAATAAAGTTTCCACGTCCGTCATCTGCAAAATGACGCTCAACCGTTAACTGCGCACCAATGCTTTTAAATAAAGAATCGGCCAATGCCTGGCAACGTTCACTTAACTGAGGTGAAACAGGAGCATCCCAAGCTTTTTTATACGTTTCTCTGGCCTCCTGAATCGCCGTTTTCGAACCTTTCTCTTTGGCTGAATATAAAATCTCCAAAGCCTTTTCTTCCAACTCTGTTTCATAAACTAAACGACGGTAAGTGTATGCATCGAAATAGGCTCTGATTAATCCCATTTGGAAACGAAAATTACTGAGTACTTCTTGCGGAGCATTTTTTTCCATCGCCTGCCATTGTTGAAATGTTCGCATAACGCCGGTGTTGGATAATAATGAGCCCTGAATATTTCGTTCCAACTCTATAATTCCTTGCGCAACCGGTTCAGTAAAATCAGGATTTATAAAATAGCGGGCGTAGTCCCTCAATGTTTCAATAACTTCTGTTTCAGGATTCCAGTCCTGATCGCTCCATATAAATTTGTTTACATCGTCGTTGGTTCCTTCTGAATAACTAATACTTCCATCTCCAAATTCATCCAAAGCATTGTGAATCATTTTTTCATCGGTTGGGCGTGGATTAATGCACTCGCGGCCCAATGTTATTGTCTGTGCCAAATCCCATTTTGGAATTGGGTATTGACTACTTAAACTGTGTGTAATATCCGGATATTTGCGAATTGGAATATTTGGATTGATTTTTTTTCTTATTTCCTGAATCGTAGGTTTTACCCAGGGACCAAAAACCACTCCGCCGAACCAGGAATACTCTTTATTTACGTGTGCATAAAATGCGTCAAACCATTCTTGCGTTGGTCTGAAAACCTGGGGTGAAACCCAGATTTTAGCATTGGGATGGTATTGGTGCATTACTTCGGCAATTTGATTCAGCCAGTCAAATAACACATCAGGTTCAACATCGCCGGGATCGCCACCGGGAACGAATAGATGGTCGAGCCTTGGAACAGCTTTAAATACTTTGTGTCGTTCTGCAATTTCTTCTTTTCTTGTATCCGGGTTGGCGTAGTCTTCTCCCATGTTTGGGTACCACATCCAAACATCCATCCCGTATGAATCACATATTTTTGATTGCTCGGCAATCATTTCGATAGCCGGAATTTGCATGTGCACGCTGGTGAAATCATCATCGGTGCGAGGTGGCATAATTTCAATGCTGTTTGCACCAAAAATTGCGAGATCGCGAATGTAACTTGCAAACTGATCTGCAGACCATGCATCATATGAATTTGTTTTTGGGCGGTAACCCAACTGATGACCGCGAATTGGGTAGGTAGGAGAGGAGGCAATCTTTAAATCGGATGGAACGAGAATTTCTCCTTTGCGAATTTCCATTTTGCGTAATAGTTTACCAATGCCATATAAAACACCTCTTGCGTCGTGGCCGACAATCAGTACTGTTTTTGAATCTTCAAATACAGCAATTTTGTAACCTTCTTTGTTAATATCTTCCATTTTTGAAATGGCAGCCTGGAATTCTTCAGGAAATTTTGCCAGGTTATTTTCCAATCCAACAGCAATTACAGCGTCTTCTTTTTTCGGCCATTTTTTATTGGTTGGAAGCAAGATGTTACTTCTTTTTTTAATCTCTTCCTGTAAAACAGAAATTGACTTTAATACCAGTTTGTCATTTTTTTCAAAACAGATGATTTCTGCGCTGGAAAGATTGACGGTCTGAGAAAAAGCTGTGGCTGAAAGTAGAAGGAAGCAACCTAAAATTAATAGTGATCTGTTTATTAACTTATTCATTGTTTGTGATTTATATTTGTGCTGGTTTTCTTTATTCACCAAATTATACTTCATTAAATTGCCAAATCAGAATCATCCGATTTTGATAAGGTTTCACCTGCAGCAGCCTTGATTTTACTCAAATCTTCTTTCAGTTTCTGACTAAACAAAAACATATCGGAACTGTGCATAATAATATTGGCCCCGGCTTTCATGTATTTAATCTGACGGTTTGGATCGGAAGGAAAGTGAATACCCGCTGCCACTCCTTTGGCTCGTGATTTTTGAATGATCTCTTTGACCACTTTTTCGTATTCAGGATGTTCGTATTGTTCCGGTAAACCCATATTAATGGAAAGATCGTGTGGCCCGATTACCACGGCATCTAATCCGGGAACTGAAAGTAATTCATCCAAATTTTCAATGGCAGCCAAACTTTCAATGTTTACAATACACATGCTTCCTTTGTTGAAATTATCGAGGTAGGCTTGTAATTCCGGTTCCAGTTCTTCTTTTTCGTGCAACACATTTTGCAAACGTTCACCTTTTAAAGGGCGGAATTTGGTTGCACCCACCATTTGTCGAATCTGTTCCACACTTTCGATATAAGGTGCTATTACACCAATAGCACCGGCATCTTTTACTTTAACGGCCTCAAACGGATCAGGACTTGGAATTCTAACAATGGGCGAAATTCCCATGGCATTGTATGTCTGGCATAAAAAAGTTAATTCTGTTCGATCCATCGGAATGTGTTCTGTGTCCAGAAAAACGTAATCTAATCCTGAACCTCCAACCACTTTCGACCAAATTGGTGAAGTGGAAACAATGCAGGTTCCGTATATATTTTTACCGCTTTTTAGTTTTTGTAGTAAATTTTCTGACATTATATTTAATTTTTTATTTTAGATTATTCTGTAATACAACTGATTTTACTCTCCCTCTTCTCCCTCTCTACGCGTAGTGAGGGATGATTATATCGTAGATGTAATCAGGGTGAGTAATAA
>JABMPI010000755.1 GCA_013203755.1 Bacteroidota bacterium | reverse complement strand
TGGAACAGCTTTGTATTGGGCTATACATTTGGGTTTTTTTTCTGGGGCAAGGTTAGGTGAAATATCACAGCTTTACCTTGATGATATTAAACAAGTTGATGATGTTTGGTGTATTCATATCCAGCGAAAAAGAGAAGACCAAAAGTTGAAAACACCATCATCAGAAAGATTTATTCCTCTACACAAAACGATATTGTCACTTGGATTTTTGGTATATTGTAAAAACTTGAAGAAATTGGGAGAAAAGAGGTTATTCCCCACATTGTCCTATCTTCCAAAATCTGGGTATAATAGAAACCTATCTTATCTCTTTAATAATGTTCTATTAAAGGAGCTTGGCTTGAAAAATGAGAAAGTTAAGAAGGACTTCCACTCGCTTAGACACACATTTATTGATTTATGTATGAAAGCTCAAATTGAAGAAACATTCGTTCAAGCTATTGTGGGACACAGGCAATCTAATATCACCTATGGACGATATGGTAAAGGCTACCCACCTGATGTTTTAAGGGATAAACTTGATAATGTTAATTTTGGTTTTATGAAATGGCAGAAAATAAATAAGTTTATTGAATGTTTTTAAGTATTTACATCCCTTGACAATACCTATCAAAGAGCAAAGCAGACATTTTTTCCCTTCCCTGTCCATTATCCGTGCTCTTTTACATCTAACCACCTGATATTTTTTTTTATTCATTTTGATCTTCAGCAACAAAAATGCTATTGAAAAATCATACATCCTTGTGATTCAATGAATATACATGGTCATAACAGATTTTAGCTAAAATATTTCATACATAATGTAATGCTGACTTGAAGTCTTTGTGTCTCTTGTGTCCTTGAATCGCCTTGAATCCTTGAAGCCTTTTGAAATCCTTGAAGTTTTAGAAGTTTTTTGAATGTCCTTGAATCCTTTGAGTTCATATGAATCTGAATAAAGACCATTTACAGATAGTTGGCAATAAGGAGTTTGTATATTTCTTGGAGACTGAATTATTAAAGGATTTTGATACTGAACAAAAGGCATTTATTTACTATGTCTATAATCGTTTCTATTTTTCAACGAGTTTTGATCTAAATGAAGCTTGGAATGAAATATCGTCAAAAATCAAAGATAAAATATTTAAAGGTGATATATATGACGAAAGAATACAAAGCCTGATCAATAGCAAAATAATTAAAACTGACAATCATTACATAATAGGTGAAAAGTGTAAATCATACCAATTGACTGATGACTTCTTTCGTAAAATGATTGAAAAGAAAGACTATTCAAAAAAGATTTGGTATTCAACAACAGATCTCAAGCGAGTATACAATAAAGGTGGAGATAAGCCGAGAAAGACCAATGAAGAAGGGAGATCTCACCATCCATTGATCTTGTATGCTCTTAAATATATGAAAGGAATGATCAATTATCAGGCTTTTTTGAAGTTTGAAAATGAAATTGAATCATTTCATAAATTTGAATATAAGAACCGATTTATAAATGAGGGCTATTATGGGTTTTTACAAAATCTTAAGCAACAGATTGATTCTGTAAAAACAACTTTATGGTTTCAAAAGTTTGATTTTAATGACAATACATATCAATTGTATTTCAAAGTTGGACGCAATGGAAGGATGTATGGAGGCTTTCAAAACCGATCACGGAAAATCAAAAAGGTATTGTTTGACGGATTTTTCAATTATGACCTTTCTTCAAGTCATCCAACGATTCTTTTAGGTCTCCTTAAAAATAGCAATCTTGGCCATAAAAACTTTGAACGGTTTGTCAAAGATCCAAATTCAAAGGAGATATTCCGTGTTGAGGCTGGCTTGGATGAGCTTTTGGACATTAAGCAATCATTTTTACCAATACTTTATGGAGGCATTAACTCATCATATACAAAATCCTCTTTCAATAAAATAATCAATCGGAACATGCCGTTTGAAATCTTTGATGGTAATCAAATTCATAAACAAGAAAGGTATATCAGAGATAAGGTTCAGAAGATCAATAAGGTTTTTAGTCCTTTAATTGAAGAAATTAAAGAATGGATTTCGTATCTCAAAAAGGAGTATATACCTGATAATATAAAGACTTCAAAATATGGACTGTATATTGTCAATTGTTTGAATCAAAGACTATATTTGGACAAATGTATCTATAAGAACGGAAACCTGATTAAAAGAAATGCTGATGGATCACTCAAAAAGGTGGTATTACACAAGGTTTCCTCTCATCTAATTAACGGTATTGAAAGTAAATTCATCTATGACATGACCAAAACCACAACTGAAAATGATGGCAATCTGGTTGTTCATAACGATTTTGATGGAATTGTCTGTATAAAACCAGTATCCGAAGAATCAAAACAAATAGTATGTCAGAGAAACGGATATTTTGAACCCACATCATTTATTGAAAAGGATATTGACCCACTGTTTGATATTTTTATGGAGACTGGGAACAAGAGAATTGCGAAATGATACGATAAGAGCTGTATGCGACAGGCAAACAATTTGATTACAAGGAGAGCTGAAATTATATTATAGAGGCAATTATAGAAGTTTTATAATAAACTATAATAAGCAACTTGCCTGATTTTCATTAACCTCTCTTAAAGTAGGAATAAAGGGACTTTGC
The DNA here is from genome assembly GCA_013203755.1 of Bacteroidota bacterium. Classification (GTDB taxonomy): domain Bacteria; phylum Bacteroidota; class Bacteroidia; order Bacteroidales; family Prolixibacteraceae; genus Draconibacterium. Next base: position 5,814 of record JABMPI010000755.1, on the reverse strand, counting down.
GAGGATTTTGATTGCTTCGGTTCTTTCGCTTCCGCTGAATACCCAACCCTATTTCATTATTTTTATTGAGTTTTTCTTACCTAAAAAGAAGATTTGCGTTTACATTTTTCGTGTGGTAGAAAAATATGGTATGATTTTAGTTTCTTAGCTTCTCAATAGAAATTAACTCGGAATGTAGACTTTTTTTATCCAGTTTATCCAATATTTGATTTCTACCTACCAAAGAATACTGAATTTATTTGAGAAAGAGGCATATGAAAATGAAATATATTTTGATTTTTCTTCCCTTCTTGTTTTTCGGAGGAGTTGTTTATGCGAGTTTTTATTCTGAACTACAAAATAGAGCGACAAAACTACAAGATGAAGCGGTACAGTTATGCGAAGGGAAATGGACTAAAAGGGGCGTTTTAAACCAAAAAATGTCTGATTATTGTTTTAAAAAACAAGGCAAAGCACTAAAGAGCTTCGGACAAAAAATAAGGGAATGGGCTGATAAAGATTGGCTTGAAGAACTTATTAATCTATGCGGTGAAAAATGGACTAAAAGAGGTATAACTGATTTTTCTATGCTTGATTATTGTATGAATAAGCAACACGAAGGAATATTGGATATCGAGTATTGGTTAAAAGAAAACCCGAATTCTAAATCGGTCTTTGATATATGTAAGAGTAAGTGGAAAGTAGATAGAGGTATGATTGCTTATTGTTTGAAAAAGGATGATTGAGATAAATAACTATGTAAGGATTTTTTAACAGCAATCAAACCGAGCTATGGAACACAATCAAAATCATTTTAAGAGAATATTGAATGAATACAATAATATGAAGGGAAGTCCGAACAGCCTTATCTCTGTTCTTAATACGAGAAGACACCTATATATATACAAAGGTGAAAACCTCGTATTGAAAAAGCCCTTGAAGCAATTCAACGGGCTTCATTTTGTTGATGATGAGAGTTCAGGCAAATTAAAACAAATCGTTAAATCACTTATAGAACAACCACAATAGCAACTTATAGAGGCTGTCTCTACAATAATCAATTCAGCCAAGACAAAGCATCCTATTTCATTTTTTTCAATATTTTCTGTATATCAAGCTCACTGGAGACGGTGAAGACCCCACCGAACGCCGATAGGCTTACTTTGATTTTTCTGTTATTGATTTGAATATACACACCTGTTTTACTTAAAAATATAAACACCTGCTTTTTTCCAATCAGTCCTTCATTCAGCTCTTCTAATTCGTCCCAATCGTCCTCACCATTCAGTAATCCCTCAAAATTATTCATATCCCTCTCCTTGTGTTTGTGATTGTCCTTATATCTATTTATTCCCAACCTTGCTTGGAAATAGCGGAAACATAAGAGCAGCTCAACAGCTCCTAAATCATAAGAGCCTACAGCACACTATGAAATATATATCTGTTAGTGAAACCGAAGCCTTTGACTTGAAAGCCAAATTGGATATTTAGAGAATGCCTTTTTGAGATTGGGGGTTAATACAAAATAACAGCGTTTCCTTGTAAATACCCATAATTCATTTCAGGGAAATCTTTTCCGAAATAAATAATCACCTTTGATTTTTTGCTTCGTGCGCCATATTTAACCCCGCTTCCTTCTTTTTCTATATATTCAACAAAATCTTTTATTTTGTATTTCTTGGCGAATTTTTCCATTAGGCTTCTTCCCTTTTTAATGGAGCCTTTGAAAGAATTGCCTTTCTTTCTCTTTTTTATAATTACCACTTTCCCTGACTTGGAGACTAAAAGGCTATCATTCACCCAACAGATTTTTTGCCCTTTTATACCCTTTTTGGATAGAAGGTCATCTAATGTGGCGTCACCTGTTCCATATGGCATATCATCGTATGCGTTATATTTCCCAAAAAATTCAGATCTTTCGTTTTTGAGAATTCCACAAGCCTTTACGAAGTTCTGCCCGATATATAAGCCATCCACAGAAATCTTGGTTTTTCCAAGCAACGCAAACGGGATAATCAAAGACAGAATCGCAACCAGAATAATCTTTGTTTTCATTAACACCCCAAAATTTTATATTACTTTGTTATAATACACTATAGTTTTTTACAGGCTGATTGAAGCTTATATTTAGTACAATAATTATTTAACCAGAATGTCCGTTTAGGTTCAGGCATTTCACTTTCTATTTTATCCATTAAATCATTACAAGAGGAATTATCTACTGAACTTTCTTTAATAGTAGCAGCAACACAATCAGCACTTAGTTCTTCTATACTCCTGTTATCACAACCAGTAAAAAGAATGGAAAATACAAAAAGAACGAAAACCGAACGATACACTTTTTTCATTTCAACACTCCTTTTTCAGTGTTTAATTTCTATTCCAAAACGAAAATATGAAATAACAAAAACATATCATTCATTTACAGGCAGTCATATCAAATGTCAAATCTAAATCTCCAAAGCCTATATAGGCAACAGCTCCTCAACCATAAAAGCCTTCAACACACAATGAAATATATATCGGTGAGTGAGACTGAAACCTTTGAGTTGAAGAGCAAGTTAGATATTTAGATCACCAAGCTCTCTTAGATGGCCTAAACTTATGGCAAGATTTACAATTGTTTACACTCATATCGTTTTTAGTTCCACAAGAGCATTTCCATGTATTTTCGGAAGATTCTTTACTGTCTGCTTTTTTGAGTAATTTCTCTTTTGAACCGGCCAAATTATCCAAGTTTTTGTTAAATTGTTTAATTATGGGCCAAATTCCCACGCAAAGGTTCAGAATTCCAATAACCAATGATGCCATTACCATGTAATACAGGTTTACGAAAAAATGTGAATCCATCTTAATCTCTTATTCAGTGTTTGATTTCTTTTTCCAAAAGCGGAAAGACCGAAAGAACAAAAACATATCACCCATTTACAGGCAGTTCAGGTGAAAGTCAAACCGTAAATGCCGAAAGCGATTTCCGCACATCCCCAAAGCCCCACATAGGCTGACAATACGCTCAATCATAAAACCACCATTTTCAAAACGATTTTTCCGAAATAGAAAAAACGGTTTCTGGAAAATTTTAAACGCTTCTGAAAAATCCAGTTCTCAAAGATTTTCGTTTCTCAGCGCCTCTATAATCAAACCTCTACAAGTATATTCAATCAAATCAATCTCATATTTGTGAGACAAGACTACTTAAGCATCTAATTTATTTGATATATAATATTGACTTCGGTTTTGATATGTGAGACACTATGGTTATATTGAGTGAGAAATACTCAATAACCTCTACAAGTTTTTGTAGATTTATTTAATTTAAACAAATTTAAGGAGAATAAAAATGGAAGCAAGGTATGTAGGTGAAACAGAAAACAATAAAGCAAACGGCAAAGGTATTTTATACTATGACGATGGATCAAGGTATGAAGGTGAGTTCAAGGATGGCAATTTTCATGGCAAGGGCATTTTTTACTTTGAAGATGGAGAAAGGTATGAATGTGAGTTCAAGGATGGCAAAAAAAACGGCAAAGGTATTTATTACTGTGAGGATGGGACAACTAGGTATGAAGGTGAGTGTAAGAAGTTCCCCACGACAAATGCGGCGAAGATTTATTTGAGACTACCGAAGCAAAGATATAAAAACAATGTCAAAGAAATAGGATGGATGGGGAATAGAGACTAAGGTGGTTATTCGCAGGTTCTAATTTTCAAGGGAGGCTTTCATTCCCCCTCTTCATTTATGAACCTGCGAGATTACATTTGTAGAGCAACCTGAACTTCTTTTCCAACTTCTGCCCAATTGTCATCATTGCCCGCCATTGCTATCAAAATTGTGATTTATGTCCTTACATCTATTTAGTCATTTATCGTTATTGACTCGAATCATTATTTTACACAATATCCCAAGTTTTTGTGTAAATTAACTTGACGAACTCTTTTATTGATAGGATTTTATACCCATAGAAATACAATCTTAAACCAATTAAAAGGGTTGAATATGAAAAAACTATCAGTCGCCTACTACCGAACTTCAAGCAACGGGAATGTTGGAAAGGAAAAAGACAGTAAGAAGCGCCAACAGGTTGAATGTATGGGATATGCTGAAAAGAACAACCTGAATATTGAAAAAGAGTTTTACGAGCAAGGCGTTAAGGGAAAGGACTTGATAGAAGACAGGCAGGTTTTTACGGAGATGTTGATATTTTGTGAAGCGAACCAAATCAACACAATACTTTTTGAGAACGCTTCAAGGTTCAGCCGTGACTTAATCACACAAGAGACAGGATACAGGGTTTTATCAAGTAAGGGTTACAAGTTGATCTCTTGCGACAGCCCCAACGCATTTATTGAAGACAGCCCCACCTCTAAAATGATACGACAGATTTTAGGCTCTGTGAGCGAGTTTGAGAAAGACAACCTTGTTTCCAAATTGAAAGGGGCAAGGATGAGGAAACGAGAAGCGAATAAAGCAAAGGGGATACTCACCAAAGACGGAAAGGGCAAATGCGAAGGCGTGAAGTCCTATGATGAAATGAACCCCGAGCTCATCAAAGAAGCAAGGCGATTAAGACGAAAGAACCCGATTACCAAAAAGCGAATGCCTTATAGACAAATTGCTGAAAAACTATATGGAATGGGATATTCCACTAGAAATGGTAAGACGTTCGCTCTAAATCAGGTTGTGAGATTTTGTGAATAGACTTAATCCAAAAAGAATAAATGGTTGTAGGAATGTTTATCCCCATTCTTTTTCGCTTAAATTTTCATAAAACTCCATTATTTCTGATAATGCCTCCACTAAACGGCTTGAAAAATCTTCTTCTATTATCCCTTTCCCCGTAAATCTAATCCTAACAGAACCTTTACTTAAAAGTTTTTTCAACTCTTTTGCCTTCTCATTTGTTAATATCATATCAATTTTTTCCTTAACTCCTTTGCCGCCTTTATCAACATCTTTGTCTTTCTCATACTGCTTTATATCAAAAACCACTCTGTCCCCAGAATCGTTTATAATTATTATGTTTTTAAAGAACAACCAATTTTCTCCTTCATAAAAAAAACCGATTCTATACCACTTGTTTATTTTATTTTTTCCAATATAGAGATTTATAAAACCTGAAATACCAGTATGATAATAAAAATATGTTTTTTGGAACTCATCATATTTTTCATAAATTGTGGGGCAATCATAATCCTTAATTATTTCAACAGCGGAAATATAACTACAAACAAAAGACTTCTTCCCGTTTACTGGTTTATATAAACTTGATGAAGGCGCACATCCGTACATAAAAAAAGAAACAAGCAATATTATTGAATAAAGTTTTTTATTCATTCCAACACTCCTTTTTTCAAAGTTGATTCCTATCCCAAAGCGGAAAAAATGAAAGAACAAAAACATTTTGGCATCGTCTTTCTATTCGTTTTTTATTCTAAAATATACTGCTTTCACCTCAGCACCCGAACCTATCCTGTATGTAGCTTCTTTTGAAGAAACTGGAAAAACAACAGCAACAACACATTTCAAAACTCCAAAAGGTGGAATAGCACCATCACACTTGATACCTTCAGTCCCAAAACCAATTTCAGCTTTATCACCTTCGTCATTTGTAACTTGTAATTGTAAAAATGACGAGATTTTATCTTCATTATCAGTTGTATTTCTCAGTAAAAAAACAGCTCCAGCTTCATTATCTTTGAAAAAATAACTTTTTAGTTCTACTTCAATTTTCCCCCAGTTTTTTATGGTTCCAATCTTATCAGTAGCAAAAACCTGAAACGATAAACATAAAAAAACGAATAATAGCATCGGAATCTTTTTCATGGTTTCTCCTT
>JABMPI010000754.1 GCA_013203755.1 Bacteroidota bacterium | reverse complement strand
ATAGCAGTTTAAATTCTTTTGTAAACACACAATAACGGGCAAATTCCCAAAAATTTCATTAAAACAATATTGTTTACGAATATGGCGCCAATTATTATTACAAGATAATTCATAGTTTATCCTCCTATCTTTTTGTTATTCTGTTAATGACTGCAATCAAATACCCTAAAACAATAAATGCTCCGGGCGAAAGCACAAACAAAAGTGTTACGTAGTTCTCAGAATAAAGAGTGATGTCAAAGATTTTTCCACTTCCCAGAATTTCGCGAATTCCACCGAGTAGAACAAGGGCAAAACTAAATCCAAGTCCAATTCCCAATCCATCAATGGCAGAAGAAACCAAATTGTTTTTCGATGCAAAAGCTTCTGCTCTTCCCAAAACAATACAGTTTACTACAATTAACGGAATAAACAGCCCCAGACTTTTATACAAAGCTGGTAAATAAGCTTGCATTGCCAATTGCACAACCGTAACAAAAGCTGCAATAATTACAATAAAACTTGGGATACGAACTTTTTCAGGGATTATGCCTTTTACCAGCGAAACCACAATGTTCGACATTACCAAAACAAATGCTGTTGCCAGCCCCATTCCTAAACCGTTAATGGCCGATGAAGTTACACCCAAAGTAGGACACATTCCCAGTAACAACACAAAAACCGGGTTCTCCTTGAGAAATCCTTTCGAGAAATTTTTCCACTGATTCATATTCTAATATTTTTAATTTCCGGAAACTCCGGAAGTTGCGTCTGATTTTTCTTCGTACGAAGTATAAGCTCTTGTAAGTGCATCTAAAAATGCACGGGAAGTAATGGTTGAAGCTGTTATTGCATCAATATCTCCACCATCTTTTGATACTTTAAATTTGCTCGATTTTGGATTTTTACCAATAATGTACTGATTTGGCTTTTCTGTATTTTTAAACCAAACACCCATTTTCGAACCTAACCCAGGAGTTTCTGCATGATCTAAAACTTCGTAACCCGAAAAGTTCCCCGATTTGTCGATGCCTGCCATTATTGAAATAGAACCACTAAAACCTTTTTTAGTGTAGGTTTTTATAGCTGTTCCAACCAATTCACCGCCTTTTAATGCCGGGAAAAACTCCAAACTATCACCACCAGCTTCTGCCGGAACTTTAAAAGAATCTCCCAGTTCATCGAATTCGGGAAGTACTTTTTTAATGGCTTCTTGTTGCGCTTTTAGTTTTGCTGCTGCAATTGGGCCTTTTGTTAAGTCGTAAACATAACCAAGTGTAGTTGCGGCAATTCCGGTAACCAGTAAAAGGGTTACCACCATATTTGTAAATGTAGATTCACGTTTAGCCATGCTTAGTTTCCTCCAAATCTTTTAGGTTTCACATAGTTGTTAATGAGAGGCGTAACCGCGTTCATTATTAAAATGGCAAACGAAATTCCTTCGGGATAAGCTCCAAACAAACGAATACTGATTGTGATTAGCCCGATTCCAACACCATAAATTATTTGCCCTTTTGGAGTCATTGGCGACGAAACCATGTCGGTTGCCATAAATATCGCTCCCAACATTAATCCCCCCGTTAAAATATGATAAACCGGATTGATAAATACTTCGGAATCAACCAACCAGAAAATGGCCGCAATTGCTGCAACAGTTCCAATAACTGAAACCGGAATGTGCCAGGTTATTACTTTTTTCCAGAGCATATACAATCCGCCGATTATAAGTATTAGTGCCGATATTTCACCTAGCGAACCGCCAATATTTCCAAAAAGCATATCCATTGTAGAGGGTAAATTACCTGATATTTCAGAAATTGGAATCCCGTTAGTAACACCTTCTTTTATAATTCCAAGTGGAGTTGCAGAAGTTATCCCATCAATTCCACTTTGGTTGTTTACCGGCCACGATGTCATTTGTACCGGAAACGAAATGAGAAGAAAAACCCTTCCTACCAATGCCGGATTAAAAATGTTGGTTCCTATTCCGCCAAACGATAGTTTACCAATTCCGATGGCTGCCATTGAACCAATTATAATAATCCACCAGGGAATATTAGAAGGCACATTAAATGCAATTAAAATACCGGTTATTAAAGCCGATCCGTCGGTAACACTAGGTTTAACTTTCATCAGATATTTCTGAATGAGGTATTCAAATGCCAGGCATGAAACAACTGCCAGTAGCGTTACCCAAAGTGCAGCCAGCCCAAAAACAAATACCGACCACACCAATGCGGGTAGCATGGCATATACAACCCTGTACATAATCTTTTGGGTTGAATCGCTCGAATGAACGTGCGGTGATGGTGAAACTGTTAATATTTTATTCATTGCTAAGTATGAAGTTTAATGTTTATTCATGTCATTTCGATCCGTCAGCTGACGGAGAGAAATCTGCTTCTTAAAAGTGGGAGATTTCTCCTCCTTCGTCGTCGAAATGACAATATTTAATTGGCGTCTCATTTATTTTTTTCGTGAACGTATAATTTGTCCTACTTTTCCTTTTCCAAAACGGATGTAATCCAGCAATGGACGGTTCGAAGGACACGTGTAACTGCACGAACCACATTCAATACAATCCATTATTTTTTCTTCTTCGGCGCGGTCGAAAATTTGTTTTTCGCCCAAAGTCATCAAAAGGTAAGGTTCCAATCCCATTGGACAAACAGTTGTACAGCGCGAACAGCGGATGCAACTAATGCATTCACCTCTTTTTGCTTCTTCGTCCTGCATCAACAATATTCCCGAAGTACCTTTTGTAACCGGAATATCAAGCGATGCAACTGCACGTCCCATCATTGGGCCACCACTGATTATTTTTCCTGTGTTTTCGGGTAACCCGCCGGCAGCTTCAACTAATTCGGTTGTAGAAGTTCCAATCCGAACTTTAAAGTTAGCAGGTTTTTCAACTCCTTTTCCGGTAATTGTAACCACACGCTCAAACAACGGTTTATTTTTCTGAATAGCCTCGTAAACAGCAAAAGCAGTACCCACATTACTTACCACTGCACCCACTGCAATTGGCAAACCTCCCGAAGGAACTTCCTTGCCGGTAACTGCATTAATAAGCTGCTTTTCGCCACCCTGAGGATATTGAACTTTTAATGCAACAACGCTTATCCCTTTGTAATTTTTTGCTTTTTCTGAAAGAAGCTGAATGGCATCGGATTTGTTGTTTTCAATTCCGACGACAGCTTTATCAACATTCATTGCTTTCATCAGAATTTGCGTCCCAACCAGAATTCCATCTGCTTTTTCTAACATCAACCGATGATCGGAAGTTAGATACGGTTCGCATTCCACTCCATTTATTAAAAGCACTTCGGCTTTCATCCCTTTTGGTGGAACCAGTTTTACATGGGTTGGGAAAGTCGCCCCGCCCAAACCAACAATTCCGGCCTCCTGAATCTGTTGAACAATTTGGCGTCCATCCAATTCAAAATCCTTCACCAACTCTTCCGAGCGATCAATTTCTTCCAGCCACTCATCGCCAACAACATCAATAAAAATACCTTGTTTGGGGTATCCCGAGCTGTCGGCTGAGAAATCAACTTTTTTAACTTTTCCTGAAACTGAGGAATGAATATTGGTGGAGACGAAACCACTGCTTTTGGCAATTATTTGACCCACTTTTACCTCATCTCCTTTTGCAACTGTTGGTGTTGCAGGAGCTCCAATATGTTGGGCAACTGGAATAAATACCGTTTTAGGTATTGGTAATATCTCAATCTTTTTATCCGCAGATAATTTATTTTCCGGTGGATGTACTCCGCCAAGCCTGAACGTTTTCAACATTCCATATTATTTAGCTGTACTACACTCTTGTTTATCTTCAACCTTAATTTTTCGGGGTGGAAAATTCAATTCGGTAATTGCACTCGTTGGGCAAACCGACACGCACTTGCGACATAACTTACATTTGTCGGAGTCGATAAATGCCAGATTGTTTACGATGGTAATTGCATCGAATTTACATTCTTTTTCGCATTTACTGCAACCAATGCAAGCTACTTTGCAAGCTTTCCGTGCAACCCCGCCTTTGGCTTCATTCATGCACGAAACCACAATTTTACGGTTCTTTGGGAATTTCTTTCGCAATTCGATGAGGCTTTTTGGGCAAGCATCAACACATGCACCGCATGCCACACACTTGTCGTCCAAAATTAGTGGAACGCCCATTCCTGCACGCAAATCAATGGCATCAAAATCGCAAGCATCGTAACAGTCGCCATGACCCAAACAACCATACTCGCAATTCGATTCCCCGCTATACACTGATGATGAAATTGCACAGGTTGTTGCTCCATCGAAACTACTTGTTTTCGGACGGTGATCGCAAGTTCCATTACAACGAATGTAAGCAACGCGCGGGTCTTTTTTAACGGCTTCGAGCCCTAGAATACTGGCAACGCTGCCCATTGTTTCATTTCCGCCAACGGGGCAATTTAAGTCGGAAAGGCTATCGGCTTTTACACAAGCTTCGGCAAAAGCGCGACAACCCGCATAACCGCAACCTCCACAATTTGCACTGGGCAGAGCCTCTTCTACTTCATCAATCCGCGGGTCTTCAAAAACCTTGAATTTCTGTGCTACAAAAAACAGGATAACTGCGGCGGAAGTTCCTATTACACTTAATGTAGCAATTGTATATACAATAGTAATACTCATATATTATTTGATTTCTTCAACTTCGAAGTTGAAAACTTTTTTTAAAAGATGACGCAAAAAATATAATGTTATATAATAGGGTATTAGGATTGCTAATGAAAGCAATCCGGCAAATAGTTCATTGTTAGTAATTGAAACGGAAATAACTAAAGTTGAAAGAACCAGAATAAACGGTAAAACATAGCCATAAAAAAGCGCAGTAAACCCTGCTGATTCTTTAAACAGAATAGTAACTTCTTGCCCCGCGATATAATTGTTACTAAAATTAGAAATTTCGATTTCTTTGTCTTGATAATCCGAAACTGAACAAGCGCCTTTTGCATGGCAACCTGAACACGCTGATTGATTAACAATATTCACAATTAACGAAGTACCACTAACTTCTTTTACAAATCCTTTATGTCTGATATCTGTTCCCGTAATTCTCTTATTTTGCTATTTACAGGTTGCAAATTTAGATATTTATGTACACGTAGACGTGTCAAAATTCATTTTTATTTGAAAAATATCAATTTAGAAATAGTCTAATTTATTCGTTGCTTTTGAATTTGGGAATTATCTCATTGCGAAGTGAACTTATGTTGCAGGAGTCGTCGCTTCTGTAAATAAAATAGTATTTTCAATCTGCAAAATTCTCAGATAATTGTTTAGAGAATTTTCTGATTTTCTTAATGAAATATTTCTAGTAATCCTACCAGTGTTT
>JABMPI010000753.1 GCA_013203755.1 Bacteroidota bacterium | reverse complement strand
AGCTGGCGTTTTTACGATTCGGTTTACACTGAACGTTACATGCGCACACCACAGGAAAACCCTGAAGGATACGACGACAATTCTCCCCTCTCCCACGCCGGAGATATTAAAGGAAGGTTGCTAATTATTCATGGTTCGGCCGATGATAACGTGCACGCTCAAAATACGTTTGAATTCACAGAAAAAATGGTTCAGGCAGGCGTTCAATTCGACATGGCAATTTATACCAATCGCAACCATGGAATTCGCGGAGGAAATACAACAATACATTTGTACACCAAAATGACCAATTTTTTAAAAGAACAATTGCAGAAATAGTTTTTTAAACGATTAGATATGAGAAATTAGACAAATTGAGAAAAGATTGCTGCTCACTTTTTAACTGATTATCACCACAGAAACAGAACTACAACACAATAAAATAGTAAGGAATAATTTATGAAAATACTTGCTGGAATAACATTGCTTTTTACCCTGTTTTTTTCTTTTCAAACAAAAAAGGAAAATATTGTTAGAATGTCGCAACCAATATTTTCGGGAGAAGTACAAAAAACAGTTGCGTACACGAATCCTATTAACGACACAATTCCCGGCGACACCCTTTTTATTCATTATAATTTGAATGAGGCGCCTGTTATGTATTCACGTCCAATTATTACAAGCGTGTGTATTGATGGTGAATGTCGTTTGGTAAACATCGAACTTTTCTGGAATATCACCGGGAGATACCTTGGCTTCGAACTTCCTAAAGGCGAGTTTCTTAGCAAAACAAAACACGCTCCTTTTAATGCTAAAGAGTACGACCGTTTACACAATTTATTGGGCGACCCACTTTCTGCATTAGCCAATTATTCAATGAAGGATTTGGCTACACCAAACGATTCAACTAAAACAAAAGTAGATGCAGTCTCTTCAGCAACAATTGCAGCGGTTCTTAATTATATTGTTGAAGGTGCTGTTTATACCACTTACACACTTTGGCACATTACTTACGGCGAAACAAAAAGAACAATTGAAAAACTAACCAGCCAGAAGTTAAATTCAGAATTAGTTCTAAGAATTCTGGAAAGCAACAATCTAAAAGATAAAGTTTGGGTATTAAACCACATTTCAGACAAAATGAAAATATCTCCGGAGTTACTTCAAAAGTTAATGGAGACAATTTCCGGGAAAGATATTTATCTGGTTGAAAGATCGTTAAATGCACTAAAACCGGAAGTATTAACAGATGATTTACAGCTTAAATTAGCCACTATTTTTGAAAACTCCGGGTTTCTTCAAAAACGACTAATTATTCAGAAATTAAAGGAGACAAAGCAACTTAGTCCCGAAGTAGTTCAACTTTTTTCGTTGGCAATGAATAACATGAATGGAACACTTGTTAAAACGACTCTTGAACTTTTCAAAATTCATAAAATTGAAGTTGAACAGGTTGAGGCACAAGTTTCGGAGTTATTAAAAAATAAAAACCGTTTTATTGCCAATCAAGCCTATCAGTTTTTAAACAGAGCTGAAATTATCGACAAAAGAACCATAAAAACTATTGAGAAGTACAAAAAAAGAAATTAATAATTGGAACTTGAATGCAACGAGTTGAACATTAAAATTTCATACTTAAAAACTTATCAGAATTTGATAAATCGATGGTATTATTAATCTGTTCCGGCTTAATTTCACCTTTTAGGTAAACCATTACATTATCGTCGCCGCCAACCAAAATAACCATTTCCTTTATTACATTTTCATCCATCTTTGCAAAAATGGTTACGTTTTCATCTTTGTCCCGAACGGTCAATAACTCTTCGTACTCTTTGTTTTTATTAATCTCGGCATGAAACTCTTTATGCAAATTTATACGGGCGTTTAACTCATCGTTTTCTATTGCAAGTACTTTTACTTTATCAATACAGTCCAGCAACTCACGTTCTTCATCGCTTAAATCGCCCAAACTGGCACCTAAACTTATTAACCAACCAGGAACTGTAATTGAAGTTACACCTTCTTCGTGCGAATACTTAGCAAAGGCTTTGGAAACTCCGGGATTGGTATCACAGGCGGTAAAAAGAAAAAGAGAAGCTACTAAGATGATAAAGATACGTTTCATAATATTCCTTTTTTATTTCAGTTAAGACGCAAGACTTTCAAATTTGTTACTTCAAAGTTGATTATAGTTTTGCCAACTCTCCATTATTTTCGACAACCCGGTATATTCTGAGGACGAACAATACGAATCGTAGAAAAACAAAATAACTATGTACTCTTACAAAAAATGTAAATTTTTAAGCACAAAAAAAGCCTGACAAATAATTGCCAGACTATAATTTTTTAAGCGTAAAAGTGTAATATTATATTACTTTAACATTTACTGCGTTCAATCCTTTTTGACCTTCTTCAACTT
>JABMPI010000752.1 GCA_013203755.1 Bacteroidota bacterium | reverse complement strand
GTTTATGGCTTGCCATTAAAATTCGGCACGATCGGATGGTGTCTACAAATAAAGAATGTGGGCCATTAAATGAATAAATAAAACCACCTTCTTTTGTGTTTGTCCAGCGGCTTGCTTGCACCGCCCCGGATATTTTTATTGCCAATTCATAGAAGTTCTTTTCCCATTCGTTAAATGCGATTTTTCCCTCGTTCATTAATCGAAGCAAATTCCCGTATGTACTTAAATTATTAAAACCGTGGTCGTGTACTCCAATATGACTGATGTGTGGCGCCATTTTTTCGAGTGTAGCTTTTTTGGCGGATTCCAAAAAATAGTTATTGCCAGTTGCATCGAATTGTAATATTGACGAGCCAAACTGAAATCCTTGTGTCCACTCTGTCCAGCCGCGAGTGGAGTACTCTCCATTCACTGTAAAAACAGGCGATCCTTTTGAAGCGTCATATTTATTGTCAATAAGCTTTATTTTTTCGCCCGAAAGCTCCCAGAAAAAATCCAGTTTTTTCTTTAAATTATCGGCTTTAAGTTGAAAATCTATATTAATCATGTTAATTCAAATTTTAAGTTGTAAAACTAGGTGAAAGATATAAAAGCAGTCCGGTATTTAAAAATGTTTTTCTGGTACAATTGTTATTTCGTCAATATTGATAGTTGGATTGTAAAGTTGAATCCCTATTAATTAGTGTGTGCGCTGTCCTAATATTTAATTGAGTATTTTACGTATAAAATAGGTTTGAAATGATTGTTTGATATCAATTATATAATATGTATATTCGTTCACTTACACGCCATAAAAATAAACCACAGAACTGCTAACCACAATGTAACAGTAGACGTATTAAAATTGAAAAGTGAAGTGAACAAAAATAATTATACAAATAATTATCTTATGTTTTTTTCTGGATCCTCTAAAAACACGAAAGAAGCAATCAAATTCTTAATTCAGAATCTGAGAATTAAATGTCAAAGATCTTTTTTAGCAATTTTTTTAGTTGCAGTTGTTGTCATACAATTATTTCCGGTAGAAGTACAGGGAAGTGATATTGAAAAATCGGAAAAAGTTTCACTTCATTTAAAATGGATGCATGCTTTTCAGTTTGCCGGATATTATGCCGCAGCCGAAAAGGGATATTATGCCGAAGAGGGATTAGATGTGGTTATGAAAGAGGCATCGACTGAATCAAAAGCAATAAAAGCTGTTCTTTCCGGAGATGCAAATTTTGGTGTAAGTAGCAGCGACATTTTAAACTATCGCCTTTCGGGTGAACCTCTTGTCGTTCTTTCCGTAATTTTTCAACATTCACCAGAGATTATTCTTAGTAGAAAGGATAACAATATTCGCAAACCTTCGGATTTAATTGGGCGCAGGATTATGATCGATTCAGATATGGAGCAAGCTACAATTATTGCTATGTTGACCCAGGAAGGATTGGCAGTTAATGACGTAACAATTATTCCTCATAGTTGGGATTTGAACGATATTATCGATAGAAATGTTGATGCGGCTACCGGTTATATCACAGATCAACCAAACCAGATGCGTTTGCGAGGTGTAGATCCGTTTATAATCAATCCCATAGAATACGGAATTGATTTTTACGGCGATTGTCTGTTTACAACTGAAGAAGAGATTAGACAGAATCCTGAGCGGGTGGCAGCATTTCGACGGGCAAGTTTAAAGGGTTGGGAATATGCAATGAGCAATGTAGAGGAGTTAATTGAATTAATTTTGCAAATGCCAGGAGTTGGGGAGCGAGGTATTACTGCCGAACATTTACGGTACGAAGCCGAACAAATGCAAGAGTTGATTATGCCCAAACTTGTTGAAATCGGCCACATTAATCCTGGGCGATGGAAGCATATTGCCGATACTTATGTTGGATTAGGTATGTTAGATTCAGACTATTCTTTGGAAGGTTTTATATACGAAACAGACACTGAACCAAACTATTGGTGGATGTATGGATTATTAATTGGAATAACAGCAATTAATGTTTTCGCTTTTTTTGTATGGGGCTGGTATCATCAGTTGCGTAAAATTGTTGATCGGCGTACACACGATTTGAAAGAAAGTGAAACTAAGCTGTTGGAGGCCCGGAAGATTGCAGGAATAGTACAATGGGAAATGGATGTGGTAAATGAACGATTTTATAATTTTGGAAGTTTTTTCGAAAGTTTTGAAATTAACCATGATCGTGATTTTATTATGGTGGATGATTTTTTGAAAATTATTCATCCAGATGATCGTGACGTAGTGAAACAAGCATTCAAAAATGCCGTTGAAACTAAAACGATTTATGAAATTGAACATCGATTGGTTTCATCCGATGGACAAATCAAATGGGTAAACGAGTTTGGAAAATTTATATATGATCAAGAGGGGAACCCTATTCGGGCTTTTGGAACCACACAGAACATTACAGAGCGAAAAATAGCAGAAACTGAACTGAAATTAGCTTTAAAAAAAGCAACCGAATCCGATCGGTTAAAATTAACTTTTTTGGCAACAATGTCTCATGAATTGCGAACTCCGCTAAATGCTATCATCGGATTTTCCGATTTAATAAGTGATGTGATGCCAATTGACGATATTATTAAGTTTAGCAAAATAATTAATTCAAGTGGAAATCACCTCCTTGGTATTGTGCAAGATCTGTTCGACATTACATTAATTGAAACAGGTGAAATAAAAATTGTAAAAAAGTATACTAATTTATATCCTGTTCTTAATAATGTGTTCGAAATAGTAAAAGTTGAACAACATAAAACAAAAAGGGATACAGTTCAATTAAACATGAATATTCCCGAAGAACTTTCCGATGTCTGTTTATATACTGACTCTTTAAAACTAAATCAGATTTTAATAAATCTGTTGAGAAATGCCTTGAAGTTTACGCATCAAGGACACATAAATTTTGGCTATTATTTAGAGAAAATAGAAGGTGTAGAAATGTTGAAGTTTTATGTTGAAGATACCGGGATAGGTATTCCTGAGGATAAAAGAGAGATTATTTTTGATGTTTTTAGACAAGTCGAAGATTCGTCTAAAAGAGAATATGGGGGAGCAGGTATTGGTTTGTCTATTTGTAAAAAACTTACCAGACTTTTAGGCGGGGAAATGTGGCTGGAGTCTGAAGTTGGAAAAGGAAGTACATTCTTTTTTACAATACCATTTAGTGGAAATGGAAGTGCCGCTAAATTAAGTAATGAAAATAAATGTGAAGATGTAAATGCGAAGGATAGTATAGTTTTAATTGTTGAAGATGATGAGTTGAGTTTTAAATATTTGAATACTGTGTTGATAAAATTAGGGCTGAAAACAATTGGTGCAAACAATGGTAGAGAGGCGGTTGAAATTTGCAAAGAAAATAGGAATATCGGGTTGGTGCTAATGGATGTTAATATGCCAATAATGAATGGATACGAGGCAACCATGGAGATAAAAAAGATTCGTCCCAACCTCCCGGTTGTGATTCAAACTGCCTATGCAATTGCAGGAGACCGGGAGAAAGCATTTGAATATGGTGGCGATGATTATATTTCAAAACCTATAAAAAGAGAAAATCTTGTAATGGTGTTAGAAAAATATCTGTAGTTTTCGAGTGCCGTTTGCCATCTTACATATTGAGTGCGATTTTAATAATCGATTCATCTTTACAATTTTCCAACATTTCCATACTTGTTAATCTGAATAATGGATGTTTTAAATCTGGAGCAATTTCTGTGAGTGGTATCAAAACAAATTTGCGTTGGTGAATGCGGGGATGAGGAATTATCAGCGTTTCTGTTTCTATAAAAACATCGTCGAAATACAAAATATCTATATCCATTTCGCGCGACGAATATCTTTCGTTACCTTGTTTCCTGCCGAATATCTTTTCAATTGAATGAATTTTTGAAAGTAGCTCTGTGGCAGAATGAGGAGTTGAAATTTTTATAACGCTATTCCAGAAAGAATAATTTGATTGAAATCCCCAAGGCGGAGTTTCATAAATTGAAGATTTTTTTTCTATTATACCCAGTTCATTTTCAATGATTTGGTAAACTTCTGTGAAATTATTTTGTTTATTTCCAATAATTCCTCCTATTCCTAAATAAACC
>JABMPI010000751.1 GCA_013203755.1 Bacteroidota bacterium | reverse complement strand
TTTTCAGATTTGATTGAAGATTTTTCCATTGGTTCAAGTTTCAAGTCGAAAAGCGATGGATTCTCGATTGGAGCCTTGCACTGGACCAGCGAAATTGACAATTTTGACTCTGAAACTTCTTTAAATGCAATTAAAGAAGCTTATGATACACCGACAGCAATTGATGATGTAAAAGAATTGTCACCTGCAGATAATTCAGTATTTAATACTTACCCAAATCCATTTATGTCTCAAGTTCAAGTAGAATTTTCTGTTGATAAGAATTCGCATGTGCGAGTGGCAGTTTATAATTCTATTGGTCGCTTGGTTAAGATTCTGGTTGACGAGAAAAGAAACACAGGAATTCATAAAATAACATGGAACGCTGATAACATGCCTGCCGGAATATACTACTGCAGTTTTATGAGTGAAGGCAAGATAAAAACGTCCAAAATGATTCTGACAAAGTAATTTAATATACAAGATAGAATTATCATTAATAGTATAGGACAGGAACTTCAAGGAGTCACGGTTATCTTGACGTGACTCCTTTATTTTTTAGACTTCAGTTTTAATCAACAAAAGTAAGTATTGAAAGTCAGGGAATGAGATTTCTATTGGAAGAATAGCTAGTCGTTCAGGCTTATTAATTAACTTAACAACAAAATAAATTTTTGTGTCAAATTCTACTAAAAATACAACAACAATAGCACCGGTACTCACGGTGTATATTGTAATGGGATTCCTTGATATTGTTGGGGTTTCTACCGGATATATCAAAAATGATTTTGGATTGGAAGATAAGGTAGCCCAGTTTTTACCTTCGATGGCGCTTATTTGGTTTTTTCTTTTTTCTGTTCCTGCCGGTTTATTAATTGAGCGTTACGGGAAAAAGATACTTGTAAATATTGGAATGTTATTAACAGGGGTGTCGATGGTAGTTCCGTTTGTACATTATTCATACACGATAATGTTGGGAGCATTTATTCTTCTTGGAATTGGAAATACGATTGTACAGGTTGCTGCAAATCCTCTTTTACACGATGTGGTGGCTAAGGCAAAGTATTCCAGCTATATGAGCCTAAGTCAATTTATAAAAGCGATATGCTCATTGCTGGGGCCGGTAATTGCGACTTTTATGGCGATGCAATTCGGTAATTGGAAATTAGTTTTTGCAGTTTATGCGGCTATCTCATTCTTAACGATTTTGTGGTTGTATTTAACACCAATTTCAGAAGCGAAACTGGAACAAAAACCAGCAACTTTTAAATCAAGTTTTTCGTTGCTGGGAAACAGATCAATTTTGCTACTGGTTATTGGAATTTTTATGATCGTTGGAACAGAAGTCGGAATGAATTCCAATATTGCCAATTACCTGCAAAATCGCTTTCATTTATCTCTGGATAATGCATCTCTCGGAATCAGCATCTTTTTTACAGCTGAAATGATAGGAAGGTTTATTGGTGCCGTATTGCTACGTTTTATTAAAACGAAGTATTTTTTCAGGATTTCCACAATTCTGGCAACTGCAGGTCTGATTTTATTGCTTTTAGCACCAGGTGTTTGGATGGCACGTATTGCAATATTTGTAATCGGATTAGGGGCTGCCAATATTTTCCCATTGATTTTTTCCATTGCTGTTGAGAAACTTCCAAATCGCGTAAATGAAATTTCAGGACTTATGATAATGGCTGTTGCAGGTGGCGCATTTATTCCGCCGATAATGGGATTTGTAAGTTCTGCATTTGGGGTATTGGAAAGCTTCATTGTATTATTAGTAGTTGTATTATATCTGTTGGTGATAAGCCTGTATTCGAAATCAAATTAATTAGTAAAAAAATAAATATAGATGGCTTTAAATGATTATTATTTGGGTATTGATATAGGAGGAACAAAATGTGCAGTTCTTGCCGGAACCGGGCAAATGGAAATATTGCATCGGGTACACTTTGCAACCCATACAGAAAAAGGGCCCGATTACGCAATTAAAAAAGTTATAGATAGTATTACAGAACTGCAAAAAAAATATGAAAAGCGAGAACTGAAATCGATAGGAATCAGTTGCGGAGGCCCATTGAACAGTAAAACAGGAGTAATTCAATCGCCCCCAAATTTGCCAGGGTGGGATAATATCCCCATTGTCGATATCTTAAAAGAAAAAATCGGGATACCTACTTTCATACAGAATGACGCTAATGCCTGTGCCCTGGCCGAATGGAAATTTGGGGCTGGGAAAGGTACTGAAAATATGATATTTTTAACCTTTGGCACTGGATTGGGTGCCGGTTTAATCCTTAACGGACAACTTTATGCCGGAACAAACGATAACGCAGGAGAAGTCGGGCATATTCGACTTGAAGATGACGGACCGATTGGACATAACAAGGCCGGATCGTTTGAAGGCTTTTGTAGCGGTTCGGGCATTACCAGATTGGCGCAGCTAAAGGCAGAAGAAAAATTGAATAAAGGAGAAAAATTGTCGTATTGTCAATCGTACGAAGAATTACAGGGCATAACAACTGCCCAGCTGGCAAAACTTGCCACCGAAGGAGATGAAGATGCTTTGGAGTTGTTCAATATCTCGGCAAAGAAACTGGGTGTAGGACTTTCTATCATCATCGACATTTTAAATCCTGAACGGATTGTAATTGGCAGTGTTTATGCGCGGAATCCACAATTATTTAATGGATTGGCAAAGGAAATAATTGAAAAAGAAGCTCTGGCAGGTGCATGGAATGTATGTAAAATAGTACCTGCTGAATTGGGAGATAAAGTGGGCGACATTGCCTGCCTTAGTGTGGCAATTGATGGTTATTCACGTTTAAACTAATACAAAATGAGTATTGGTAAAATATTGGAAGACCTTGTGGTTCGCAATCCTGGGCTGGGAGCAGCGAAAAAAGATATAGCAAGTGCTTTTAATTTATTAAAAGATTCTTTCGAAAATCAAGGGAAATTGCTGGTTTGTGGAAACGGTGGCAGTGCTGCTGATGCCGACCATATTGTAGGAGAATTAATGAAAAGGTTTTCTATTCCAAGAGAAATACCGGAAAACATGAAAACCGTTCTTAATAAAAAATATGGAGAGCAAGGACAATATTTAGCTTCAAAATTAGAAGGTGCCTTGCCCGCAATTTCTTTAAACGGCCATAATGCCTTGAGTTCGGCCTTTGCAAACGATGTAGATGCTCAACTAATTTATGCGCAACAGGTTGTAGGCTACGGAAACAACAATGACGTATTAATGGGGATATCTACTTCGGGCAATGCGAAGAATGTGATTTCGGCAATGATAGTTGCAAAAGTTAAAGGAATGAAGGTTGTTGGACTTGTGGGGAGAGATGGAGGCGAGTTTAATAAGTATTGCGATTTGTTAATCAATGTGGGAGGAGACTGCACGCCTCAAATACAGGAACTTCATCTGCCTGTATACCATACGCTTTGCGAAATGCTGGAATATCATTTTTTCGGTAATCCGATGTAATTTGTTGACGGAATCACAGAGGGAGTTCCATTAAATAGAAACAAAATATTAATAGAGTGAAAACAAAATCAATACTGTTATTACTGGTTTTTTGCCTGGCATTTTTTGTCTCATGCACAAAAAAATCGGATATTTCATTAGCACTCTTATTTCAGAATAACATGGTGCTTCAGCAGCAAAGCAATGTTCCCATATGGGGATGGGCTTATCCCAGGTCCAGTATAAAAATTTATACTTCCTGGAATGATAAAACAATAACGGCAAAATCAGATCCCGCCGGGAAATTTACTGCCGATATTGAAACTACTGCTGCCGGAGGTCCATACCAGATAGAAATTGCATCAGCTAACAACATTGTTATTGAAAATGTAATGCTTGGTGAAGTTTGGTTGTGTTCGGGCCAGTCAAACATGGAAATGCCTTTGAAAGGCTGGTTGCCAAATGATTCAATTACCAACTCAGGCAAAGAAATTGCAGCAGCAGATTTTCCAGGCATTAGATTGTTTAATGTGCCACGTGAAATGGCCATATCTCCTCAGGAAAAATGTGAGGGATCCTGGAAAATATGTACTCC
>JABMPI010000075.1 GCA_013203755.1 Bacteroidota bacterium | reverse complement strand
TTTCATTTTTGTCCTTTTTCTTGTCGTCCGATTTGTCAGACTTCGGCGCCTCAGTCTTCATCAGAAGCAGCTCGTTGGCAACCTTACCGGCGACGGCCAAGCTGGCCGTATCGGTCTGAGCATACTTTGCCAAGTCGCCAACAATGAAATTGAATTTATACAAATGATTGATGAAATTAAGAATACTGAATTTTCTGAAACGCATATTGCAAATCGAAAAAATGTTCTTGAAAAATTCACGAACAAAAACAATGGAAAAGAGTTAATAAAGATTTTAGAAGCATTATGAAGTATTTTTTACCAATTTTTCTATTTGTACTTTCTATTAGCAGCCTTTCAAATGCACAAGGTTATCAAATTCAGATACAACTGGAATCGGCTCCGAATAAAGAAATTTACCTTGCTCATTATTACATTGGAAATATTTTTATTGACGACACACTTCAACTTGATGCTGGTGGTTCCGGAATTTTAAAAGGCGATTCTTTACTTCACCAGGGTTTGTACAAAATATATTTGGACGATAAAAACCATTTCGATTTTTTATTGGGAGCAGACCAGACTTTTTCAATTTCGAATAAAACATTTGCTACCAATTCAATTCAGGTAAACGATGCCGGGGAATCGGAAGAATTTGTAAAATATATGGGGTTTCTCAACAATCTTAAGAAGGAGGGTGCCGAGCTTAAGGAAAAACTAAAAAACGCATCGGCAGATGAAAAGAGCAAAATAAAGAATCAATTAGAAAAACTTACTCCCTCATTACACCAGTATTGGAAACGAATAGAAAACGAATTCCCCAACTCATTTCTTGCGAAATTTTTAATGTCGAATAATGTACCAAAATTAGATGAGTCGGCATTGCCGACAGAAATACTTCAAAACGATTCGTTGCTTCTGTTGGCCAGATTTAAATATCAACAAAAACATTTTTGGGAAAATTTCGATTATACCGATGAACGTTTTTTGTATACGCCACTTTTAAAACCCAAAATGGAAACGTGGTTTACAAAAGTACTTTATCAAAATTACGATTCGGTACACCCTCAGGTTTTTGAATTTATTGAAAATGTGAGACCCCAAAAGCGAATTTTTCAGTTTGCCACCTCCTTTTTCTTAAATAGCAGCATTAACAGCAACATAATGGGAATGGATGCACTGTTTGTCGACCTGGCCAAAACGTACTACCTAAGTGGCGAAGCATTTTGGGCTACGGATGAGTCGTTGAAAAAAATAAAGGAAAATGTTTTGTTTTTTGAAAGTAACTTAATAGGTAAAGTTGCGCCAAATCTAACCTTCGAAAGTGTTGATGGAGAATTCTTCGAACTACATAAAATTGAGAAAAAACGTACCTGCGTATTAATTTACGAACCCAACTGCTCGCATTGCAAAGTGTTTGTTCCGCAGTTTTACACCGATGTTTATCAGAAATACAAAGACAAAGGCTTGGAAGTTTTTGCTATCTATTCTATGGACAATAAAGAGGAATGGATTGAATTTTTAGAAAAACACAAGTTGTGGGACTGGATAAATGTTTGGGACAAAGATCATGCTTCACGTTTTAAAATTTTATACGATGCACGAAAAACTCCAGGAATTTATGTTTTAGATGAAAATAAAAAAATAATTGCAAAAAAGATGACAGTTGAGCAATTGGAGCATTTGATGGAAAGTGATTTAAATTAAAATGCTACTGTCAATATTGGTTTATTACTTCTCTTGGTTTAGTTTACATCCATCTGCACCAAAACTTTAAACTCTAAACTTCGTACTCCAAACTTCTTTACTATTTTTGCGCTGAATTTGAATAACAACAATGCAAAACATTTATCCTGATAATTTTGAGACGAAGATAGGTTTCGACCGCATTCGCGAAATGCTGCACAACAAATGTTTGAGTAACATGGGTAACGAGTGGGTTGACGAAATGCACTTTCAGCACAACTTTGAAAACATTTCCAATCAACTGGGAGAAACCGAAGAGTTTTGCAGAATTATTCGTGAATTTGATAATTTCCCTGCCAACCACTTTTACGATTTACGCAGCGCATTGCAAAAAATTAAATTGGAAGGCCGCTTTTTGGAGGCGTCAGAATTGTGGGATTTAAAACGTTCACTGGAATCGGTGCGTGCCATTGTTAACTTTTTCATGAAACGTGAGGATGAGATTTTCCCACGACTGAAAAAGAAAACTGCCGATGTTCAGGTGTTTCCGTATATCTACGAGCGCATTGACGCCATCGTTAATAAATTTGGTAAAATCCGCGATAACGCCTCATCCGAATTGGCACAAATTCGTAAAGATATTATGTCGCGGCAGTCGAACATGTCGAAACGCTTGCACGCCATTTTAAAACAGGCACAAAAAGATGGTTTGGTTGAAGAC
>JABMPI010000074.1 GCA_013203755.1 Bacteroidota bacterium | reverse complement strand
GAGAAGAAAATAATAAGTAAGGATGAAAAGAACAGGACTTGAAATTTCTTCATGGGAAATTAGGTTTAATTTTTTATTGAATGCCAAATTTAGTAAAAAGATTGTTTCGGGTTTGAAGGATTGCAGAAAATATTCTGATATTCATGTTATTCGTTTGATTGCATTAAAATGTAATTAACATTCTGCCTTACTTAAAAGCTTAAAAAGTGATATAGGAATGGAATTACAGCTTATTATGACTTATGTTTTGTGACTTTTATATTCTCCACCTTCCGTACATTTTTGACACAATTTCATTCATAAATTTCTATCCTAAAAGCTTTATTTGTATTTAGTCTAAATAAGAATTAACTTGTACCTCTGAAAACATAAAGGTTAGAAGTCAAATAAGATCAACCCATTACAACCAAAAATCATATCTCTACAAAGATTAGAAATATGTATTTTATTATTATTAATTAAAATTTTAAAGTATGAAAAAGGTAAGTTTATTATTGGTAGCAATGTTATTAATGGCATCAGGAGTTTGGGCACAAAATGAAGTAAAACCAGCAAAACATGAAAATGTTACCTGGCACAGAGTTGTTATGGTTGATTACAAACCGGGACAAAATGCACGTGTAAAAGAAATAATTAAAATTTATAAAGCTGCCGGGGCAGAAGCCAAAAACAAAGGTCCTGAAACCCATTGGTTCTCAACTGGTGAATACGATGCAATGTTTATCTGGACAATGGAAGGCGGCCCATCAGATATGGAATGGTCCAGAAGCACCAATAATATTAAATGGCGCGCTGCAATGGTTAAACAGCTGGGATCGGAAGAAGCAGTAAAAAAACTTCAGGTAGAATTTCAAAGCTTAATATCCAGCTCAACAAGTTATATCAGTCGGAAAAAGCTTTAATCATTTAAAAATATAATCATGAAAAATTTATTAATCGTTTTTGTCGCAATTTTATTGAGCACCGGTATTTCTGCAAAAGATAAAAACAGCGAAAAAGAAAAAGAAGCCATTAAAAAAGTAATTACTGAAGCAACAAATGCTTGGGTAGCCCGGGATTATGAAAAGATTTCGAATTCCTATTTACAGGAAGACGACTGCATTAAAATCAATGTTGGAAAGGCTGGTTTTAGGGTACAAACCGGATGGGAAGAGATTAGTACCACCTACAAAAATGGTTTTAAGAACAATCCTGAGCCAATAAACAGAACACAAGAAAAAGTAAATTTTAAAATCAGAGTATATACTAATTCTGCCTGGTCAATTCACGATGAACATGTAACAATGGGGAATGGAAATAAAGGAAAAAATATCATAACACATTTTCTTGAAAAACATGATAAGGAATGGAAGGTGGTGTATATGTCAATGATAAATGGTTCTTCGTATGATGTGGCTGAATAGTTATTGGTTACAAAAACAATTTGAAAATCAAAAAAAATGAATAAGATTCAACTTACTGCACGATTTAAAATTCATGCCGGCAAACCCGAAGAAGCTAAAAAAATAGCAGCCGAATGTTTGGCTATTGTAAAAGAAAAAGAAGAAGATAAAGGAGCACTTCAATACGACTGGTTTTTAAGTTCCGACCAAACCGAGTGCGTTGTTCGGGAAACATATGTTGATTCAAATGCAGTGCTAATCCATATGGGGAATTTAGGCGAACCATTGGATAAAATTCTTGCAATCGCTGATTTTGATCTCGGAATTTATGGGAACATGTCAGAAGAATTAAAAAATGCAGTGGTAGGTTTAAATCCGAAGGTGTATTCTTTTTACCAGGGATTGTAACCCTAAATATTTTTGGTAACTGCATAATCAATAACAAAATATTTATTCACAATAATTAAATTCAAATGAACACATTACAAGCAACAAAGGTCAAGAAAGAGGCGGAAGAGGCAAAAGGGACACAAGTTAATCCTTCGAAAATCATGGAAGTTGGGATGGCATTTTGGGCATCAAAAACACTGTTAACGGCTGTAAATATGGAGCTATTTACACATTTGGCAAAAGAACCCATGTCTGGTTTGGAAATTATGCTGGAGTTGGGTTTAGATAAAAGAAGTCTGTATGATTTTTTAGATACACTAGTTGCACTGGGATTTCCAAAAAGAGAAGGACTTAAAGAAACTTCAACGTACAGTAATGCCGCAGACGCCGATATATTTTTGGACAAAAATAAACCCAGTTATGTGGGTGGAATACTGGAAATGGCCAACAATCGTTTGTTTGGATTTTGGAATAATCTTGAGGAAGGATTAAAAACCGGTTTACCACAAAATGAAGCAAAAAATGGAAACAATGATTTTTTTGAAGCCATTTATGCCAGCGAAGAAAGACTCAGGGAATTTGTAGCGGCAATGGGTGGAATTCAAATGGGAAATTTTATGGCATTTGCAAACAAATTCGATTTCTCGGCTTACAGCACACTTTGCGATATTGGAGGTGCCGGAGCCCATCTGGCCGCGCAGATAGTTATGAATAATAAGCATATGGTATGTGATTCCTTTGACTTGCCTCCGGTTGAACCGATAGCGCGGGAAAACATGAAAAACATGGGTCTGGAAGATAAAGTAATTATTCAAGCAGGAGATTTTTTAAAAGACGAATTTCCGAAAGCAACGTAATTACCATGGGAAATGTACTTCACGATTGGGGGCTTGAAGAGAAAAAAATGCTGATAAAAAAGGCATACGATGTTTTACCCTTAGGTGGAGCTTTTGTTGTAATTGAAAACATTATTGATGACAACAGAAGTAAAAATACATTTGGATTAATGATGTCTCTAAATATGTTAATTGAAACTCCTGCAGGTTTTGATTTTTCCAAAGCCGATATTGATTCCTGGGTAAAAGAAGCGGGCTTTAGAGAAACCTCACTTATGCCCTTAACCGGGCCTACAAGTGCATTCATTGCAATTAAATAAAATTTATTATGAACAACTTAGAAAATTTAAAAAAAGGTTATCAGGATTTTGCAACGGGCAACATTGAAGGAGTTACATCCCTTTGGCAACCAGACATTGAGTGGAGAACCGGCACAGGAATGCCATACATTAGTTCCGATGGAATTTATAAAGGGGCACAAGCAATTGTTAGTGGTGTTTTTGCCCATATTCCGAATTACTTCGATAATTTTAATATCGAAATTTCAGATTTTATTGATGCCGGAGATAAAATTGTAATGGTAGGCTATTACACAGGAAAATGGAAAGCCACCGGTAAACAATTTAAAGCAAATGCTATCAACGTCTGGACTTTCAAGGATGGAAAAATTTCACATTTTTTCGAGGCTGCTGATTCAGCAACAATTATGAATCCATGAGAATAAATAAAATGGGAAATATTCTTGTACAATTTACCTTCCCCAATTTGGAGAAAGAGGTATATGAAGGCGTAATCAAAGATCTGACAGAAGCAGGACATGGTAACATACCGGAACGAATTTATCATGTTGCAGCACAACATGGAAACGACTGGCATGTAACCGATGTCTGGGAATCGGAAGCAGCATTTAATAAGTTTGGTGAAACAATGGTTCCTATACTTATAAAAAATGGAGGAACACCTGTTCCTCCAATTGTACTTAAAGTGTATAATATTATTATTCCTAAATAAACAGCAGACAAAAAATAAACCGGGGGACAATTAAATTTGTGGAAACGACAGATCAATTTCCCGCATCCATCTTTTGTCTTTCCACAAAATGAAAATGAAAAAATGAAAACTAAAAAATTCATTGGTTCCTGGGAATTAAAGAAATGACTGCCGAGTTGAAAGATGGGACAATAGTATTTCCCTTTGGTGAAGATGCCTTAGGAAGAATAACATATGACAGTTATGGCAACATGTCGGTTTATTTAATGAAAAATAACAGACCTCAATTTCTTTCGGAGGATCCCCTTTAGGCAAAATCCGAAGAAATGGTTGTAGTGTATCAGGAGTTTCTTTCTTATTGCGGAAGGTATGAAGTATACAGTAATCCTGACCAAGTGGTTCATCAAATAAAAATAAGCTCTTTCCCAAATTGGATCGGTCAAAATCAGATTAGAAAATTTGAATTTAAAGAAAACAACCTGATTTTAAGTACAGATACAATAGGATCAAGCCGACACAAATTAGTTTGGGAAAAGATAAAAAACAAGAATTAAAAATATT
>JABMPI010000750.1 GCA_013203755.1 Bacteroidota bacterium | reverse complement strand
GAGTTTATTATTTGAATGATGAAGATAAATTTCAGATGATTACCGATGGTTTGCCCATTGCCGAAGTTTATGAATGCACCCAGAGCCAAACTGTAAAAGCAAATGTTGCAGGCGGAACAATGCATTGTGGCATAAAATTAAATTACAATGGCGAATGGTTCTCTCCTTGGGGTGGCGATGAAGCAACTTGTATAATCGACCCAAGCGATGAAAAATACGTTTACCATTTAAAATATGAAAAAATAAGCCGATCAACCAACGGCGGATTTAATTTCTCAAGAATTAATGCTTCAGATGCCGACAAAGGAAATTACACCGGAACAGGAGCACTACATAAAGGTGATCCCAATATTTTGTTTGTTGGGTTATTCGAAGTAGAACGCTCCACTAATGCCAGAGCTTCTTCTGTTAACTGGAATAAAATATCATCGTTTGGAGGAAGTATAAAAATCCAAAAGGTTGAACAAAGTACCGTCAACCACGATGTATTGTATGTTGCACGAGGCTCCGGTTTTTACAGGAGCGATAATACCAATGCATCTTCTCCTACTTTTATAAATCTTACTTCAAATCTACCAATATCAGGTTCTGTTAACGATATAGCGACCCATCCAACCAATAGTAATCTGGTTTATATTCTGCTGGGGAGTCAAATTTATAAATCATCAGATAAAGGTAATTCCTGGACAAATATCTCTGAGAACCTGCCATCTGTTGCACTATTGGAAATGGTATATGATAATAGTAAAGAAGAGGGAATTTATGTGGGAACTGATATTGGTGTATTTTATAAAGATGCATCAATGACAAGCTGGATTGACTTTTCCAAAAACTTACCTGCCATCCGTGTTTCAGGCATGGATATTTATTACGGAAAAGATCGTGATGATAGTTTTATAACAGCATCGACAGACGGCAGGGGATTTTGGCGTTCGTTGCTGCAAGGCTCTGCAACACAAAAAGCGACCGCTGATTTTACAGTCGATAAAACTTCAGTATTTGTTTCTGAAACCGTAAAGCTCACAAATCAATCCTCGGAAAATCCAGTCGGAACTTTTCGTTGGAATATCGAAGGCGGCAATCCGTCAGTAAGTTTCGAGGTAAATCCATCGATCTCGTTTACTCAGCCCGGAACTTATAAAGTTACCCTTGAAGTAGCTAACAGCGCAGGTGTATCAACCAAAAGTATTGATATTGTAGTAAATGCATTAACAACTCCGGTGGCAAAAATCAGTGCCAGCAAAACAATAGTGTTTACAGGTGGCATTATTAGCTTTTCTGATGCATCTGAAAATCTTCCTGCGTTGTGGGAATGGACTTTCGAAGGAGGGGAGCCTTCAACAAGCAATGAGCAAAATCCTGATGTAACATATAACACATTAGGTAACTATAATGTAACACTTAAAGTCACTAATGCAGAAGGATTCGATACTAATACATGGACAGATTATATATCAGTTGTTGAAAACACCGGCTCCGGAGATTTGCAGGTTCATTACGAATTCAACAATAATTTGGTTGATGAGTCTTCCTATCAAAGAGATTTAATCATTATCGGTGACTTTACACCAACGTATGTATTGGATAAAAATGCAAACACAAGTAATGCGTATAACGCACCTGGCAGCAATACACAATATTTAGCCAATGGTTATAAAGGAGTTTCAGGCAATGGGGAACGAACCGTTACTGCATGGTTTAAAACGAACACAGGTGGCAATTCCCGTAAAACTATAGTTTCGTGGGGGAAAAATTCAGAGGGTCAAATGTTTAATGTAATGATGCAGGATGATGGTACAGTCCGCATCGAAGCAGGTGCATGTAGTGTGAGATCAACAAAAAGTAACCTGAACGATAATAACTGGCATCATGTTGCTGTAACTTATAACCCTGCAGATGGAGATAAACTGCAAGATGTAAAGATTTATATAGATGGTGAATTAGATACAAATCAATCTGATACTGAAGCTTCATACAGGTCAGAAGAGGTTTCCATTAATACTGATAATACAGAAAATAATGTGCGAATTGGTTCAGTGCAATATGCCAACGATTATTGGGAAGGCGCATTAGACGATGTACGTATTTATAGTAAAAGTTTAACAGCCGAAGAAATCTCAGAAATTTTTAGTTTGAAAACCGGAGCGACTGATTTTCAAAAATCAAAAAAAGTAAAATTTTATTCAGGAAAAACTAATGTGAAAATTGATATTTTTGATGAAAATTTTGCGAGTGTAAAATTTTATGATGTAAATGGACGATTAATTCGTAATGATAAATTGAACAGAGGATTAAATACAATTTCATTGAAAAGTGGAATATACATTGCCAGAGTTCAATTAAGAAACGAAATTGAAACTGAGAAAGTTATTAGCTTTTAATAAAAAGACTTAAACCAAAAAATAGAAACCATGAATTTACTAAAAAACTTATTTATCCTGTTAATGGCTGTCGGATTGATGTCAGGTAATACCGGATGTACTTCCAATAAGTCTGCGCAATTAGAAAGCAAACAAAAACCTAACATCATCTACATTTTAGCTGATGATTTAGGATATGGCGAATTGGGCTGTTTTGGACAAGAATTTATTGAAACACCTAACATCGATAAATTGGCAGAAAGTGGTGTGAAATTTACTCAACATTACTCGGGAGCTCCCGTATGTGCACCCTCGCGATGTGTGCTTTTAACCGGAAAACACATGGGGCATGCACAAGTCCGTGGAAACGACGAGTGGAAAGAACGCGGTGATGTTTGGGGATACAAATCAATGTTGGCCGATTCCACTTTGGAAGGTCAGAGGCCAATGGCTGAAGGAACTCAAACCATTGGAAGTAAAATGCAAAGTGCCGGGTACAAAACAGCCATGTTTGGAAAATGGGGATTGGGTGCTCCACAAACTCATAGTATTCCCACTAAAATGGGGTTCGCCTTTTTTGTGGGTTACAACTGCCAACGTATGGCACATACATTTTATCCAACTCATTTGTATAAAAACGAAGCGCGTTTACATTTAGGAAACGACACCGTTGCTCCAAATACAAAATTGGACAAAGGTGCCGACCCATACGATATTAACAGTTATAAAAAGTACAATTTGCAAAACTATTCACCCGAAGTAATGTTTGATGAACTTACCGGTTTTGTAAAAGAAAATAACCATAATCCGTTTTTTATTTATTGGGCGACACCTATTCCGCAC
The DNA here is from genome assembly GCA_013203755.1 of Bacteroidota bacterium. GTDB lineage: Bacteria > Bacteroidota > Bacteroidia > Bacteroidales > Prolixibacteraceae > Draconibacterium. Next base: position 1,744 of record JABMPI010000750.1, on the reverse strand, counting down.
GCACCATTGCAAGCACCAAAGAGATGGGTAGATTACTATGTAAATAAATTTGGCGATGAAGAACCCTACCTTGGGAACAATGGATATTTCCCACATCGTTATCCACATGCTGCTTATGCAGCAATGGTTTCGTACCTCGATGAAAATGTAGGTAAATTGGTTCAGCAACTAAAAGATTTGGGAATTTATGATAATACTTTAATTGTATTTACTTCGGATAACGGAGCTACATACAACGGAGGTACCGATTCGCCGTGGTTCGATAGTGGCGGTCCGTTTAAAAGCGAATATGGCTGGGGAAAAGGTTTTACCCACGAGGGAGGAATTCGCACACCAATGGTTGCATCGTGGCCTGCTCAAATAAAAACGGGAACAGAGTCTGACCATATTTCAGCCTTTTACGATGTTATGCCAACCTTGTGCGAAATTGCCGGTATTGATGCACCAGAAGATGGAGACGGAATTAGTTTCTTGCCTGCTTTAACAGGCGAAGAACAAACGGCACACGACCATCTGTATTGGGAATTTCCATCATACGGAGGACAACAAGCCGTGCGAATGGGAAAATGGAAAGGCATTCGTAAAAACATCATGAAAGGAAATATGACTCTTGAACTATACAATTTGGAGGAGGATATTCAGGAACAAAACGATATTGCTGAAAATCATCCGGAGATAGTAAAACAGATCGAGGAGATTCTGATAAAAGAACATGTAACTGCTGTTTCGGAAAGGTTCAGAATGAAAGAACTTGGAGATGAAGTAAAATAATTTTAAGTATATTTTTATGAATATCAGAAAATGGAATTTTCAAATCTTTGGTGTTGGAATGTTTGTTTTAATGTTAGGTTCTGCTTGCCAAACCGAAGAGAAAATTAATCCCCAACCCAATATCATTTATATTTTAGCTGATGATTTAGGTTATGCTGAATTGGGATGTTATGAGCAAGATAAAATTGAGACTCCAAATATCGACCAATTGGCAAAAGAGGGAATGATGTTTTCGCAGCATTATTCAGGATCCGCAGTTTGCGCACCATCCAGAAGCGTATTATTAACAGGGAAACATTCCGGTCATACCGATATTCGGAATAACGGACCATGGAGTTCGAGAGGTGATGTACAAAACATTTTTGCCATGTTAAAAGATTCTACATTGGAAGGAAATCTACCTTTGCAAGATGAAACAATAACTATCGGCAACTTATTACAGAATGCAGGGTATAAAACCGGAATGTCGGGCAAATGGGGACTTGGAGCTCCACATACCAATAGCATTCCAACGAAAAAAGGATTCGATTTTTTTATTGGATACAATTGCCAGCGAATTGCACATACGTATTATCCACCCTTTTTGTATAAAAACGACAAGCGACTTTATTTGAATAATGAAGCGATGGTTTTAGGCGAAAAACTTCCTGCAGATAAAGATCCCCTTGCCCCAAAGAGTTACGAGAGATACACTCAACCCGATTACGCTCCGGATGTCATGTACTCAGAAATGGAGAATTTTGTAATTGAAAACAAAGACAATCCGTTTTTCTTTTACTGGGCATCATTAATTCCACATGTTGCCTTGCAGGCGCCAAAACGTTGGGTAGATTATTACGTCGAAAAATTTGGGGATGAAGAACCCTATCTGGGGAACAAAGGATATTATCCACATCGTAATCCGCATGCAGCTTATGCAGCTATGGTTTCATATTTAGATGAAAATGTTGGTAAATTGGTAGCAAAACTAAAG